>JBLHFB010000039.1:0-11727 GCA_047614865.1 Gammaproteobacteria bacterium
GCCTTTGCCTATGACCCGCAGGGTGTTGTCACTTGCGATATCGTCAACGTCAATTGAACCGAGTTCCGCCAAGCGCAGACCCGAGGAATAAAACATTTCGATTATTGCTCGGTCTCGGTACTCGATTGTGTCGTTACCAGGCAGGCTGGCAAGCTGGTCGATCTGCTCGATGTCGAGAGTTTGAGGGAGTTTCTTTTCACCTTTAGGCGCCTTGATACTGTCGGCCGGATTGCTTTCGCAATCGCAGTAACGGATGAGGTATTTATAGAAGCCTCTAATCGCGCTCAGCTGACGTTGAATACTGCTTGAGCCTTTCCCCGCTCTATTCATGTCGGCTACAAACTGGCGCACATCGCTGTGGCGAACACTCGCCCAGTCGTGGAGCCGACAATCGTCGCAGTAGTCTTGGAATTGATGAAGGTCACTACGATAGTTACTCACCGTGTGGGCCGACATCCGCCGCTGGTATTCTAGGTGTTCTAAATACTGATCCAGTGCAGCGTTTTGTGCTGCTCTTGAACCCGTATCATGCCGGCTTGGCATGCGCTTATTTTACGCTGGCGAGTTTGGCTGCTTTGTCAGCGACGTTGCGAAGCATCATCGCGCCCAGCATTCCGCCTAGACGGTTTAACAAATCATTACCGGCTACTGCGGTGAATCGCTGCTCATCGCTAGAACCCAGCGCGAGTAAGCCGATAGGTTTTCTCGCTGTTTTCCCGCCCATTTTCCCGCCGAGTGAAATGACTGCAGCAGAGCAAACTTCTTCACCCGCTTCGCCAAATAATGCATTCACACGTGCGCTACCAATCCGGCCAACTAATGCGCCGTAACCGGATAAAACGTCGGAAAATAATTCACCTTGCTTTGACTCTGGGTCAATTCTCGGCAAGTCTTCAATGCCCTCCAATTCGGTGATCATAGTTACCGATACGTAGTCGATATTGAAATCACGCTGGAGGTGTTGACGAAGTATTTGAACGAATTGCTGAAGGTTGGTCTCACCAATTAACGCAACGGTAAGCTCGTGCAATCGGTTGGCAATATCGTCATTTGCATGGGAGACTTCTAGGTATTCATTCAACCGCGATTTAACCGATTGGTTTTCATCTCGTAAGCGCTGAACCTGCCGCTCAATCAGCGAGAAGCTGGCTCCGCTTCCATGAGCCAGCTCAATACTTTCCAACAAACCTTCTTGCTCTATTAAGAACTCCGGCTTGTCTTGTAGAAACTGGGCGACTTCGTCAGCGGTGATCATTGGTGTGCCTAGGGCTTCTGCAGTTTGTGAGCTCATGAATTTGCTACGCTAAAATAATTCAGATCAAGTGTACCGTCAAATACATGGCTTGCGGGGCCTGTCATGATGATTGATTCGCCCTCGGCCCACTCTAAGGTTAAATCGCCACCTAGCAAGCTCAGGGTAACCGGAGATTTAAGAACACCTCTACGGATTCCAGCTACCGCCGCCGCACAAGCGCCCGTGCCGCAGGCTTGGGTTTCACCCACGCCACGCTCGTAGACTCGCAACTTGCCGCGGTGTAAATCCACCACCTCTAAAAAGCCTACGTTGACTGATTTTGGAAAGGACCGGTGCTGTTGTATTTGACTGCCGACTTGCTTTACATCAGCCTCAGCAACGTTATCGACTAACAGCACCGCGTGCGGATTGCCGGTTGCAATAGCACTGAGCTCAATTGAGCCAGAATCAACCTCAATTTGGTGAGTAATCGCAGCGTTGTCGGCAAGAAATGGCAATGAGCTGGGTGCAAATGTTGGCGCGCCCATATCAACGCGTACTTGTTGGCCGTCAATCAGTTCAAGTCGCATCGAGCCGGCCGCGGTTTCCACCCGAATTACAGGACCATCAATTAGCCCCTGCTCCACTACAAAACGGGCAAAGCAACGAACGCCGTTGCCGCAGTTTTCAACTTCGGAGCCATCGCAGTTGTATATAACGTAGCGAAAATCGTGGTCGTTGCTTTCTGCCTTACGCACAATCAACATCTGGTCAAAGCCGACGCCAAAATGCCGGTCGCCAATAGCCCTGACCATCTGGGGAGTGGGATCAAATACTTGCGAGATGGCGTCAATCACAACAAAGTCGTTGCCAAGCCCATGCATTTTGCTAAATTTGAGAAGAGATTGAGTCATAGCGCAAGACTATCAAATTAGGGTAGCGAAACGAGCGGCAAAGCCAGAAAGGGGTAATCTAATGGGCTTTCATTTTCGAGAACATACGAATCACAACCACGCCCGCCAAGATCAAACCGATCCCTATGATCGCGGGCACGTCGGGCATCTCGCCGTACTTTATTGCCGCAACAGCAGTAATCGCGACTAAGCCGACCCCAGACCAGATTGCGTAGGTCACGCCAAGTGGCCAGGTTCGGATCACCAACATCATGAAATAGAACGCCACCAAGTACGCCGCACACATGATCACGGTGGGCCAAAGTTTGGTTAGCTCTTCAGAGGCCTTAAGTGAACTGGTAGCAATGACTTCGGCAAAAATGGCAACGCTGAGGTAAAGGAATTCTTTCATTTATAGTGCTTTTATAGTGAATTCTATGGCGTATTGCCTACGCTGGATTATACCGGCTGGAGTTAATCGATGTTTCTTTCCCAATTCTTGCCGTCGAAAGCTGTGATCGCAAAATCAAGCGGCCATTGGTCTGCGCAGCGAGCATTGACGCTAACCCCAGCGCATTGAGATCGACGCCGGTAAAAGGATTTTATTCCACAATGCTTCCAAAAAAGTGCAACGCGGCTTTGCTGCCAAATTGATCTTCGGGCAATTCCGCTTTGCCCTTGGTGATGACAAAGTCGTCCTGATTAACAATCAGATGCAAGTAGGCCAGTTTTTCGCAGCTCGAAGGTCTGCAAGCCAGTAACCTAGTATTGGCGGGCGCTCTCAAGCTAAAGCGGACTGCGCCGCAATGGCAGCCGCCGATTAACTCGCAAGCTTCCAAGCTCACGCAGCAAACAACTCGGTTGTCTCGCAAGCGATCAGCCGCGAGTCATCAAGCGCTGCGGTTCTGTGCGCGGTCGCTTGGTGATAGCCTGGGGCAGACATCATCCCTTTGAACGCGTCAGCAGATGGATACCTAACCAGCAACATTGCATCCCAATCTTCGCCGTCTGGGGCAATCAACGGACTAAGCGCTTTGCCGTAACTAAGCACTTCGCCGCCGGCTTCCACAAGGTAGCCGGCTAGCGCATCACTATATCGCTGATAGGCTTCCGCGCCGCTGCAAGCTGGGTTGGGGTATTTTGGGGGATACTGGGCTTCATCTTTGAATCGCAGTAAATTCAGCATTACAACAGGAACATTCTTTGGCAGCTCGTCTATTGCAGATGGGAACGTCTCTAGGTCTGGGATTACGCTAGCGTTTTTCATCGGGTCTCCGTACAGCTTTACGCTTTCTATTTTTGAGCGCAGTCTACCTTAAGGTTGATGATCTTTGGCCAGTCCCGCAGCCAAATTTGGGTATTTTGGCTGCCAATCCAATTCTTCACGTATCCGTTTGCTTGAAATTCTTTTGGATTCGGTTAGAAACGACATCATTGCTTGGGTTAGTACTTTTTCTGCCTCGGCTCTGGGTAGTTGCAGTGGCCGCTCCAGCTTAAAGGCGTCAGCGATTTGGTCAAAGTAGTCGGTCATCGTGCTCGGCTGGCCGTCGCTGACATTAAAGGCTCGCGACTCGCCAGAAACCACCTTGGCCTTGGTCATCGCAGCAATGGCAGCGGTGGCAAGGTCATCTTGGTGGATTCTATTGGTATACGGCGCGTCGACCTTACACAGCATCGGCAGCCGCTTTTCTAGTCGGGCTAAGGGCCAACGCCCCGGGCCGTAAATCCCTGGAACCCTTAATATCACCAGCGAGAAATTGTGTTTTGCGGCGGCTTGAATAAGCTGCGTCTCGGCAGAAAGTCGTCTGTAGCCGCGCATCGACCCCGGCTGCAGCGGATAATTTTCATCAATCCACTCCCCTTTGCTGTCTCCGTAAACCGCAGTGGTGCTGATATATACAAGCCTCGATAGCTTTAGCTGCGGATTGGCATCTAGAAAATTGGCTATCCGCGTATCGTCGTCGCTAGTCGCCGATGGCGGTGCGAACCAATAAATCCGTTCAACACCTTTTGGCAAAGCCAAATAACGTGAATCAAGGTCGCGCTGCTCAATCCACGACTCAATCGATGCAGACTCAACCGATGAGACCCAAGCGTGCAGATTGCTGGCCTCGTCATTGCTATAATGCGTTGCTACTCGGCGGCCGATGTCGCCGCATCCAATTATCAGTACCTTATTCATCGGGTAATCATGCCATATACGCTGTCTATTCCGGCTAACGATAAACGCTTTTCGCTGTCAGACAATGAGCCATTGCTAGACGCGGCAATGCGTAACGGTGTGCTGGTTCCTTACAGCTGTCGTGGTGGCAGCTGCGGAGCCTGCGAAGCGATCTTGATAAGCGGCGAAGTGGCCTACCCTAATGACAAACTACCGCCAGCGCTTAGCGAGGAATCTGCTAATAAGGGTTTAGTGCTTATGTGCCAAGCACGGGCTCGTTCTAACCTAAGCTTGGCAGTAAAGGAACGCCCAGCGGCTGCTATTCCTGCGCGCCCCTACCCCGCTAGAATCGCAAAAATGCGACGTGCTGCTGATGACGTGATGATTGTGCATTTGCAGCTGCCACCCAATCAGCGGATGGAGTTTGTTGCTGGGCAATACCTTGATGTGCTTTTGCCCAACTGTAAGCGCCGCTCATTCTCAATGGCCAACTCCCCGGATAGCGAAGGCCTGATCGAGCTACATATTCGCCAAGTAGCGGGCGGCCTCTTCACCGAGCCACTTTTCACCACCACTAAGGAAAAGTCAGTTCTACGACTAGAGGCGCCCTACGGCACCTTCTGCTTTGATTACGAATCGGCAAATACGCCGGTTTTTGTTGCCGGGGGAACTGGACTCGCTCCTATCCAGTCGATTGTAGACTCACTAATCAATGCCGATTTTGACAGGCCAATTCACATTTTTTGGGGAGTACGTTCGAACCGTGATATCTACGCATCTGAAACCTTGGAGCGCTGGAGCACGACCAGTGGGATAACGCTTAACACCGTTCTTTCAGAGCCCAGTTCAGACTGGTCAGGCGATAGCGGCTGGGTAACCGACCAAGCAGCTAGGCTGCTTGAAACATCGCCCGAGAGTTTTGACGTTTATATGGCTGGGCCACCGCCGATGGTGGAGGCAGGAAGAAATACGTTCACAGATCTTGGGCTAGATAGTTCGCGTATCCGCTGTGACTCATTCGACTACGCGGCTGACGCGTAGTCGCGCCAGCTGGCCAGTGTTCTAAAGAGCCGGCGCAGGCAAGAGGCCTGCTTTGCTCTCAAACATGTCACTGCGCGCAGCCTCTCGGTACGCCGTAAAAGCCGCCGTTCCGTCGCCCAGCTGCTCCATTACTTGGCCAAGCATTTCGTAACTCTCACGCGAGGGTTGCAGGCGAATGCTCGCTTCCAGCAACGTTTGCGCTGCGACAAAATTATCACTTCGCTGATTCAGCCGCGCCTCACTAAGCAGTATAGAGGGGTGCTCGCCATGCGCATCGCGCCACTGGCTCAATTGATTCAATTGAGCGTCAACATCTAAATGCAACCAGCCGTATAGAGCAACCAAGGTTTCATTCCATTGCTGACGCAAGGTTTGATGAATCAACTTGCCCGCGGCCGAATCGTCCTGCTTGGCGTGCAGATATTGTGCGTAAGCAGCCACTACGCTTGCATCAGCTTTTAGTCGTTTAGGCACGTCTTTCCAGACGCTTTCTACTAACGCCGCGGCCTCGTCGGTATGCGGGTCGCCAGCAACAATTGCCTCAGCAGACTCAATAAAAAACGCTGGATATATTTCACGGCAGTGCTCGACCAAATCGGCGCTTTCTAGCAATTCATAACGACGCATCCCGGGAATTAAGCCGACTAAGGCATTCCAATCCTGCATCCGTAAATACACTCGAAACAGCAATTTCAAAACATAACCATGCTTTGGATCCGCGTCGCGCAACTGGCTAAGGCTAGCGCTGGCTTGAGGAAATTCACCCATCAAAATCTGCAATTCTGCCTGTGCAATGCCTAGCGCCAGATCGGCCTTTGGGTCGCTTTCACGGGCCTTGGCCAACCACTCATCTCGGCGCACATACTCTCGTTGCAACTGAGCAGCTCGGGCAGCATTCAAATAATGCAAAAGCGGGGTTTTGCTGATTAAGGCTTTTCGTGTAAGCGTTCTTTCGGCTTCCGGCCATTTGCCTTCGCCTAGTTGCAGCAATCCGGTTACTAAGTCTTTCTGCGCTTTTTCTTGGCGTGACAAACCACGCATTTCACGTAGCTCTGAAGGCAATGTAATAGTGCGCGCCAGTAAACGAGCAAGCAGATAAAAGCTGCCGGTAAACAACACAACGACAGAAATCGCTACCGCTGCCGATGTTTCAAGCGATATGCCAAACACACGAATTAGGACGTAGCCGCTGTCTATTCGCAAAACGAAGACGCTGGTCAGGGCGAGACCAATCGCCAATAAAATCAAAATGGCCAAACGCATTATCGATCTCCAGCAGAGCGATCGCGGGCTTCCATCACATCTACCAATCGCTTAAGCGACGTGGAAATGTCTGGGATCTCGGTCACCATCGGTTGCTCAATCAGCTCAACAATACGCTGGCGCAAAGCGATGACAGAAGTAGATTTAGTATCAAACCAGCTTTCCAGCCACTGATTTGCCATCTCCAAGCTTTGATCGAACAACACTTTGTCGCCAAGCAATAGCGCGACACGTGCCGCCTCTAATTTCAGCTCAAGGTTGCTATACAAGTTGGTTGTTTGATCCGCGGTTAGCAGCGGTTGGTAAGGAGCGTCATCGCGACGAACAACCACCAGCTGCTTGACCTGCGCCCAAATATCTGCAGCAAAGCTTTTAACCGAACGCTCTTCGGTCTGAGTTTGCTCTGCTAATGCCTTCTTTTCAGCGCGTTGGAATTGGTCTGGTCTAGCGTTATATAGAGGGAGTTTGGCAACGCCGCCGATGGCTCCCGCCAGTGACAACGCCATGCCAAAGGTATCGGGTCTACTGGTATTGCTAATCGCGCGAATTTCATCAGCGATTGCCTGACGAACTTTATAGAAGCCTGGATCATCCAAGCCTAGAAGGCGCTCATCGGCCGCTTGTAACGCGCGAGTTGCACTGGCGAAATCTGACTTAAACAGCAGTGCCTGATTGGCAATGCGCAAAAGAAATTCAACTTCTGCTTCCAACCAAGCTCGGCGACTATTGGAGCCCAGCTTGGCAGACATAGCGTTAGTGTCTTTTTGAACACCCGCAATCTGGGTACCTAACGCCGCAATATGAGCTTCAAACATCTGAACGCTAGAGCTCGATGCGTCAGCACTAACTTCTAAATCGTCAATCCGCTCAGCAATCGCTTCTTGCGCGGTTAACAAGCTGTCAATCCGTTCGGCGCGTGCTGAAACACGCTGCATGTCGTCGGACTGGCTTTGAACACTAAGCGCTAATTGAGCGCTTTGCTTCTCAAGTGATGTAAACGCTTTCCAGCCAAACCAGCCCAATGCCGCTATCGCAATAAGCGCGGCCACGGAAAGTAACAAGGCGAATTTTGCCGAGCTCGATTTCACATCTGTAGGTTCGCTTGAGGTCTCTACAAGCTCTGCTTCGATAGCATTTTGTTCTAGTTCTAGATTATCAGTCATGGAATGTTTTCGTTTGTAGGTGTCCCATCCTAGCCCTGAATTAGGCGGCAATTCAATTGCCCACGGACTCAGCCGATTTGTTTGGCGAAAATTCTTTTAGCAATCGCTTGCCGATATCAAATTCACAAGCGCTTCTGGCGATGGCTCTGAGCAAACCAATAGCTTGCCAATAAAGCCGTCTTTGCGAATTTCAGCTCCAAGCCTAGCGCTGGTTACCAAGATCGTCGCCTTGCCCAGCGGCTTGCCAACCATCGCGGCGGCCGCACGGTACGCTTGGCCGCTGCTAAACAAGACGTAACTAAACTGGCTGTCAACAACCGCGCTCCAATCTGTTGCCGCAAGGCGCTGATAGCAAACAATCTTAGCGACTGTCGCGCCCCGTGCTTTCAGCGCTTCTTCAATCAGCGGTCGGCCAGTGTCGCCGCCGACAATCAAAAAATTCTGGCCAACGATATCTTGCAACGATGCCAGCGCTAACAGTGCTTCGCTGGTGTAGCTGTCTCTCGGATACTCCACGTCAGCGTATGAATGCGCTTTTAGGGCCGCCGCAGTAGCCGCCCCCGGTCCATAACAGCGGCATTGGCTGGAAAGGCCGGCGGGAATTTGGTTGTGGAAAATATCCACCGCCGACGGGCTGATAAATACAGCGCCGTCTATGCAGGTTTGCTTCGCCAA
Source organism: Gammaproteobacteria bacterium (assembly GCA_047614865.1). Lineage (GTDB taxonomy): Bacteria > Pseudomonadota > Gammaproteobacteria > JAPPPA01 > JAPPPA01 > JBLHFB01. The sequence goes on from JBLHFB010000039.1 coordinate 8,431, forward strand.
TTGCGCGGCCACATAGTCTGCAGTGCAGGGAGTGACAGTAAGCGGAGAAAAGTCGAGTACAGAAAAGCCTTGCTCGGCAAGCCCCGCAATAAGCCGGTTTTGTTGGGCCTTGCGAGCCAACCAAATAGTTGGCTTTGGTATGGGGTTAAACCTGTTCGAGCTCATCGAGAATTTTCTGTGCGCCTTGGGCAAATAGGTCGTCGGCCAGCGCGTCGGCCATACTCAAGGCATCTTGGGTTTTTCCGCTGCGCTGTGCGCGAAGAATCAGCTTGCCGTCGGGCTGGGCAAGCAAGCCTTCAATTTCAAATTGGTCGCCATCGTGCGAGGCGAAACAACCTAACGGCACACTGCAACTGCCACCCAAGCGCTTACTAAATCGCCGCTCTGCAGCGACGTTTATTTGTGTCTCAGCATCGATTAGTGGCGCCAGCAATGCGGCGACTTGGGTGTCGTCATTGCGAACTTCAATTCCGAGTGCGCCTTGGCCAACCGCAGGCAAACTTTGGTCTGCGCTCAAAACTGATTTGATCCGCGACTCAAGTCCCATCCGTTCAAGGCCAGACGCCGCCAGAAGAATCACGTCAAATTCACCGGCGTCTAATTTGCCAATCCGGGTTTGGATGTTTCCACGCAGAGTGGAAATTTTCAGATACGGGAATCGCGCCAGCAGCTGCGCTTTGCGGCGCTGGCTCGCCGTGCCAACGTGAGCGCCGTCTGGCAATTCTTCAAGCGTGTTGTAGCGATTGCTCAACATCGCATCAAAGGGGCTATGTCGCTTAAGTATCGCGCCAAGGCCCAGCAATTCGGGGAAGGTAGGCGGCACATCTTTCATCGAATGGACGGCGATATCTGCCCGACCGTCTAACAAGGCGCGCTCTAGCTCTTTAACAAAAAGCCCTTTGCCGCCGATAAGTGCCAACGGACTATCGAGTATTTGATCGCCTTTGGTTGTCATCGGCAGTAACTCAACAGTCAGCTCTGGGTGCAATGCTTGAAGCTGAGATTGAACAAACTTTGCCTGCCACATGGCAAGCGGGCTTTGGCGAGTGGCGATACGCAGTGTTTTCATAGATACCGGGGCAAGGAACAAAAAGGCGACCTACTAGTTAAAGCTAGCTACTAGGTCGCCTATATTGTACAGAGCTTAAGAAATCTTAAATATGGATAAGCGCCGACTTAATTGATGACACGTGACGGCGCGAAATTTCAGGCGTTTCTTCACAGTCTTTAAGCACAATCTGGAACTGCCCAGCAGCACTTCGATTCATACCACGCAGATGCTTCCGGGAAACCAAGGTTTTCCGATGAATCCGGAGAAATAGGTCGCCAAATTCTTCTTCAAGTGCTTTCAGCGAATCTTCGATCAGCACTTCGCCGGCAACATGACGAAACGTTACGTATTTTTGATCTGCTTGAAAATACAGAATGTCCTCGACCGGAACTAAGTGCATACCGTCACGCTGCTTGGCGGCAATGTGGGTGCGTGCCGCGCCCAAACCCGACTCGTCATTTACTGCAGAGAGCTGCGCCTGGCTTACTTGCTTGGCTCGGCCTAGCGCCTCTTCAAGCTTCTCTTTTTGAATCGGCTTCAATAAATAGGCAAGCGCGTGAGTGTCAAACGCTTCAAGCGCATGGTCACCATAGGCAGTGGTAAAGATAATAGCGGGCGGGCAGTCGCAGCTAGATAAATGCCTAGCTGCTTCCAAACCGTCAATACCCGGCATGCGGATATCTAGAAGTATTACGTTTGGCGCCAGACGCTCGGCTTGTTCTAGTGCTTCTCGGCCGTTAGCACCTTCTCCAACTACCGTCCACTCAGGAATTTGTTCCACCAAGCGGTTCAAGCGCGCTCTCGCTAGCGGCTCGTCGTCTACTACAACAATCTTCATTTTGTGCTTCCTATCGACTACCGTGTCTTTTTTACTCGTTATGGGGAAAGCGAATCGCTGCATAAAAGTCGCCCCCTATTTTTTCTGTAAATAATTCAGCGCCGTCGCCAAAGATTAACTCAAACCTCTGGCGAATATTATCAAGCGCAATATTATTACCCTTGTGCCTGTTAGAGCGGTCGCGACCGGGCAATGGATTCGTTACCGAGATTTCCACCCGTCCGTCGGGCAGCAAGCTGCCCTTGATTTTTACCACGCCACCGTCTGGGCGGGGCTCAATTCCATGATACATCGCATTTTCTACCAATGGCTGCAAAGTTAACGCGGGCAAACTGCATTGTTGTGACAACGAATCTGCAATGTCCCATTCCATTGTTAAGCGATCTCCCATCCGATACTGCTCAATCGAAACATAGGCGCGACAGGTTTCAAGCTCCTCTGCCAGCGTTGTTTGCGCACGCACATCGGACAAACTCATACGATAAAGTCTAGCCAAGTCGTAAATTGCTGTTTCGGCATCTTCTGGATTGATGCAGGTTAGCTCAGCGATAGTGTTCAAGGTGTTGAATAGAAAATGTGGCCGAATACGCGCTTGCAGCCCCTGCGTCTTAGCTTCCACCATAGCGCGAGCATTCTTCTGCAGCCGGAAATGCACTCGTAAGTAATAGAGCGCCACAAAGCCGATGGTCGAAGACAATACGATCGCTCTGAGAATATGCCCCGAACGCGCGATATGAGCGGCATCAGCGATCTCAGGATAAGTAACGGCGGCAAAATAGGATAGCTCGCCACCGATGTAGCCCATCAGAATAGCCGAGATAAAACCACAGCCGAGAATACGAGCCTCACCCCAGCGTTCGATACGTCCGCGTATGAAACAAAGCCCGGCGACCCAAATAAGCACACAGGCACACATCAACGCCGATAGCGTCAAAAAATCATAGAAGGGGGCTGGGTGATGTGCGGAACGCATCACAGCCAGAAGAACGGCACCCAGCACTGCTAGCCCTAACGTAGCCACAACCGTCCGCAGCGTGCAGAAATTTGGCAGCATATTGAGATCGAAATCGGTATGTCGCCGCTGTGGTGTTGGTTTTTTTGAAACCTCGTCGAGGCTATATTCCATACTGATGCCTTATATCCAGCAGCTTTGCTGCCAGCGGGTTAAAATACAGCCCTGTTATATCACTACAAATCTGTCGATCCAAAGCCTATGTCACAAACCAATCAACAATGGGGCGGTCGCTTCAGCGAGCCCGTCGACCAATTCGTACAGCGTTTTACTGCCTCAGTAGAGTTTGACCAGCGGATGTACCGTCAAGATATTGCCGGCTCAATCGCACACGCCACTATGTTGGAAAAAGTGGGCGTTCTGTCAGCCGATGAGCGTGAACAGATATTGGCGGGC
>JBLHFB010000040.1:0-10912 GCA_047614865.1 Gammaproteobacteria bacterium
ATGTTTTTAATTTAACGCGCCGCCACAGCTGGAGCCCTGCCCAGCAGTGCAGCCGTAGCAATGTCCGGAGACAGCAATTGGCTTGTTTTCGATATCGACATGTAGCAAATCACGTATATGGGTTTGCGCCTGTTGAGTCGCCTCCAACGGCATATTTAGCATTTGGTTAAAATCACAATCGTAAACATAACCCTGCCAATCTACGGAGACGAGGTTACGGCACATTACCGACGGTAAATTCTCGTCTGTATGAGCTTGCATCAAGGTGTTCATGTAAGGAGCGAACTGACCTTTGCTCACCAAGGTTGAGCCAAAGCGCTGGATAGGCAAGTTGGTTATCGTAAATAACTGCGTAAATTCGATTCCGAAATTCGTACGCAAATGCTGTTTATAGTCTGGCTCTAGCTCGGCTTGCGACGGAGCAAGGGTCGGCCCCTGCGGATTAAAGACTAAACTCAGCTCTAAGCCACTATCAGGAATTCCGTAGCCAAGTTTATTGAGTGCTTGCAACGCCGCAATGCTGTCATCAAACACGCCGTCGCCCCGCTGAGCATCAACATTATCGGAGGTGTAGCACGGTAGCGACGCGACTATTTCAACTTCTTGATCTGCCAAAAACTGGGCCATGTCCTCGTAGCCTGGCTGCTCAAGTATCGTTAAATTGCACCGATCTATAACGTGGGTACCCAATTTGCGTGCGGAGCTAACTAAGTATTTAAAGTGCGGATTCATTTCCGGCGCGCCACCGGTGAGATCCAGGACTTTAATGCCGCGTACATGAATGAACTCGAGTAAGTCGTCGACCACGTCCAAGGTCATAATTTCAGTGCGCTTTGGCCCCGCGTTAACATGGCAATGCAGGCAAACCTGATTACAGAGATAACCCACATTCACCTGCAGAGTATCTAGGCTGGATCGGGTCAGAGCCGGAAAGTCGTACTTCGCCAGTAGCGGCTTCATGTCATGCATTCAGGAATTAGCCTCTCTTTTAAATGGTTGGGTCAGTAATGGCCCGAGCCTTTGGGAATCATTATTGCGGAAATAGTTCAGTCCTAACCGCATTTCTAGGTGGCCGTCTCGCGGCTGAGCGATGTAACTTTTAAATATCCGGTCCCACAGCGGGAGGAAAAAGCCATAATTACTATTAGTTTCCTCGGTGTATACCGAGTGATGAACACGGTGCATATCCGGGGTTACCAACAGCACTCGAACCCAGCGATCTAGCGGCAAACGAATATTGCTGTGGTTAAACATCGCCGACAAATTCAATAGCAGCTCGAAGACAATCACGGTGAACGGATGGAGTCCAAGGGCTAAAACCAGTAGCAGTTTATACGCCATGGACAGTAGCATTTCGAGCGGATGGAAGCGCAGCGCAGTAGTTACATCGACAGCGGTGTCGCAATGATGGACTCGGTGAAGGCGCCACAGCAACGGAATGCGGTGCATTAAGCGGTGTTGCCAATAGATTGCCATATCGAGAAGAATCACACCCAGTGCCAAGTTAGTCCATGCCTCGCTGGAAGCGAACAAACCAAGCTCCTGTGCCATGCTCCACTCGGCAGCAGCTACTGCCGACAGCGGCACTAACAGCCTTAGACAAGCTACGTTGACCACCGCCAAACCCAGATTATTAAGGCGGCTAGGCCAGTAATTTTCTGTTTCGACTGGCTTACGGTCGGCAAGCAATTGCCACCCCAGCATCAGCAGCAGTACACCCAGAAATGCGGCGAGACGGATTGTCGATTCGTTGACTGGTATCATTTAGCCATTGTAATTGACTCTAGCCACTATGACCTTTCCAAACACACGCCTGCGCAGAATGCGCGCTCAAAATTTTTCCCGTGACTTGATGGCCGAAAATGCCTTGAGCCCCACCGACTTGATTTGGCCGGTGTTTGTTATAGAAGGCGTGAACATTCGCCAGGCAGTTCCGTCGATGCCCGGCGTAGAACGCTTGAGTGTTGATCAGCTTCTGATCGAGGCGGGCGAATGCGTTGACTTGGGTATTCCGGCGATTGTTCTATTCCCCGTGCCAAACTCGGACACCAAAACGCTGGATGCAGCCGAGGCATACAATCCCAATGGCTTAGTGCAAAGAACTATCAAAGCACTAAAGGCCGCCCATCCTAGCTTAGGGGTAATCACCGACGTTGCGCTCGACCCTTACACCAGTCACGGCCAAGACGGCTTGATTGACGACAGTGGCTATGTCGTCAATGACGAAACCACCAACGTACTGGTAAAGCAGGCACTGTCACATGCAGTCGCTGGTGTGGATGTGATTTCTCCATCTGACATGATGGACGGCCGCGTGGGCGCTATTCGTAATGCGCTAGAAGCCGAAGGCTTCCACAACACCCTGATTCTTTCTTACGCAGCAAAATACGCCAGCGCCTTTTATGGCCCATTCCGAGACGCTGTTGGCTCCTCTTCCACGCTAGGAAAAGCCGATAAGAAACAGTACCAAATGGACCCGGCGAACTCGGATGAAGCACTCCGCGAGGTAGCACTTGATATCGACGAAGGTGCCGACATGGTGATGGTTAAGCCCGGCATGCCCTATCTGGACATTGTTCGCCGAGTGAAGGAAGTCTTTGAAGTCCCGACTTACGCTTACCAAGTAAGCGGTGAATACGCGATGCTTAAAGCCGCTGCTCAGAATGGCTGGCTAGATGCCGACGCTACGATGATGGAGTCGCTGTTGTGCTTTAAGCGCGCGGGCTGCGATGGCATTCTGACCTACTTTGCTAAAGACGCCGCCAAGCTGCTGAAACGTTAACGCGTTATGGACCCTTCTTTTGACAATGCTGGTGCGTCTTGCCGCTTTGATGCAGGGTCGCTGCATAAAACCTATTGGGCAATGACAATGGCCTTGGGAAAGGCGCGTTAAGTCGTATCCTTAGCCCGATAAAAAGCCTACTTCTGCGGGCTTTTTTGTTTTTCCGATTACAATACTTCTATGACAGATTATTACACCGTATTTGGCAATCCAATTGCCCACAGCAAGTCGCCGCAAATTCATCAGCAGTTTGCCTTGCAAACCCAGCAAGACATCGACTACAGCAAAACCAATACACCTCTGGATGGCTTTGCCGAGACTGCCGCAAGCTTTTTTGAGTCAGCACAAGGTGCAAATGTCACCGTGCCTTTTAAACAAGATGCTTTGGCGTGGGTGGACTCACTCAACCCCTTAGCTGAGAGCGCTGGCGCGGTGAACACCATCGTCAAAAACGCCGACGGAACGACCAGCGGCTTTAACACGGACGGGCTAGGGCTGCTACGCGACTTACAACATAATATTGGATGCTCACTTGCGGGCAAGCGAGTGTTACTCATGGGTGCCGGCGGCGCAGCCCGCGGCGCATGCCAGCCCTTAGTCGAAGCTAATCCGGCAAAGTTACTTATCGCCAACCGCACCGTGGCCAAGGCAACCGAGCTGGCGGGCTACCTACAAAAGCAGCAATTCAGCCCAAGCTCGGTTTGCGCAACCGGCTTTGATCAGCTGCATGACAGGCCTTTTGACGTGATAATCAACGCGACATCAAGCAGCCTGTATGGCGAGGTTCCGCCGATCCCCACAACTGCAATCTCGAAATCTACTGTTTGCTACGACATGATGTATGCCGATACACCCACCCCATTTTTAATGTGGTGCGGCGAACAAGGCGCCAGTCAATTGCACGACGGATGGGGAATGTTAGTCGAGCAAGCGGCAGAAGCCTTCTCGATATGGCGCGGCGTGCGCCCAGACACAAAGCTTCTTATTCAAGCGAGGTTATAGGCTCCATATAGCTGTTTTTTACTTTCACGTAATTCGCGGCTGAATATTTCAGCATTTCAAACTCTTTGTCAGTCAACCGCCGTGCTTGTTTGGCAGGGTTGCCGCGATACAAATAGCCGCTCTCCAACACTTTCCCCGGTGGCACAACCGCCCCGGCCGCTAGGAAAACATCGTCCTGCAACACCGCCTTGTCCAATATCACTGCGGACATTCCAACCAGACAACGGTTACCCACGTCACAAGCATGAAGCATTGCCTGATGGCCGATAGTCACGTCGTCGCCAATCGTTAATGCTTTACCACCGGGCGAAAATGGACCGTCGTGGGTGACATGAAGAACAGCACCATCCTGGATGCTCGTACGTGCGCCGATCGTAATCTGGTTGACGTCTCCCCGCGCAACCGCACAGGGCCAAAATGATGAGTCCTCGCCGACCGTTACCTTTCCAATCACCACCGAATCTTCGTCGATATAGGCGGTCGGATCTATCTGAGGAAATATTCCTTTGTACATTCTTACCGACATACGGCGACTCTGATTAACTGCGCTAGTGGGAGGTTTGAGTGATCATGCTACCCAAACACTTTGGTATAAAGTGAATTTAACCATGAAACCCTTCAATGTTGTCGCTCTACTAATAAGACTTTCGCCGGCTCGCACCGCCACTGCGGCATCCTTAGACGCAGACTTCCGCCCGGTTCCAGAATTTAGTGCCGAGAAAAACGTAACCCGTTTATTGCGCTAGAAACAGGCATTCAACAGCCATAAAAAAACGCAGCTCTAGGCTGCGTTTTTTTATGGCTAGTTTGAAGACCTAGCGCATGGTTACAAACTCTTCAGAGCTGGTTGGGTGAATCGCCACAGTGCGATCAAAATCAGCCTTGGTAGCGCCCATTTTTACAGCAACCGCAAAACCCTGAATCATTTCATCGGCACCATCACCAACACAGTGAAGTCCCACTACCTTTTCATTCTCACCGGCTACTATCAGCTTCATCAAAGTGGGGATTTTGCGTTCTAACAAGGCGTAGTACATTGGGTTAAATTTGCTGCGATATACCTTCACGTTTTCAGTCCCGTATTCTTCTTCGGCTTCCCGTTCGCTCATTCCAACGGTTCCAACCGGCGGATGAGTGAACACCACCGTAGGAATATTGTCGTAATCTAACTTGGCATCGGTCTGGCCTCCGAAAAGCCGATCAGACAGTTTACGTCCTGCTGCGATCGCAACCGGTGTAAGCGGCGCCTTACCGGTGATATCGCCAATCGCGTATACACCGGCGACATTGGTATTTTGATATTCATCGACGGTAATGGAGCCGCGATGATGGCCAATATCCGTGTCAGTAATTCCTAACGCTTCCAAAGGAGCATGCCTGCCGGTTGCCCATAGCAATTGTTCTGCTTGGAGTTGCTCGCCGTTAGTAAGCGTAATCCTTAGCTCAGCACCGGTCTTCTCAAGCTGGGTCGCTTGGGTGTTAGCTAAAACCGACACGCCTGCTTCTACAAGCTGATTTACGACCATTTCACTAATATCTGGATCGAAACTGCGTAGCGCTGTTTCTTTGCGTAATAACAAAGTGACTTTGGTACCCAAGGCATTTAGAACTCCAGCGAGTTCTACTGCAATATAGCCGCTGCCAACTACCACTGTACTGGCGGGTTGCTCAGTCAGCGCGAAGAAACCATCCGAATCAATTGCATGCTCGCCGCCAGGAATATCTGCTTGGTTCGGCTGTGTGCCTGTTGCAATAACAATATGATCTGCGGTGTAGGTTTCGTCTCCGATTGCCAAGGTGTTGTTGTCGATAAACTTAGCGTAACCAGAAATATGGTCAATCCCTTCTTTGTCTAGGTTGCTGGAATATATTCCGTTGAGTCGTTCGATATAGGTTTGGCGACGAGACACCAGTGTCTTCCAGTCCAGAGTGACTTCACCGGGCAGGTTGAAACCGTACCCTGCATAGTCGTGTGCTGCTTCCGCTAAGTGCGCGCCGTACCACATGACTTTCTTGGGTACACAACCGACGTTCACGCAAGTTCCGCCGAGCACTTCGTTTGCCTCCACAACGGCTACTTTGGCACCGTAGCTGGCTGCTCTGCGTGCTACACCCATGCCTCCGCTACCACCACCAATTGCTATCAAATCGAAATGTTTCATCGTGAACCCTGCCATTAATATTAGCGCCCAGATTACGCAGATTTTGGCGTGGGTGAAACGGGTAATAAGCTATTTCCACCTCAGTATTGAAATATTGCTGTATCAGCGTAACCTGCCATTTTTGTTTCTGTAGATCATTAGTACCGAATGAACCCATTATTAGACACCAGCGCACTTCCAGCCTTTGCCCATATTGACATCTCCAGCGTGGAAAGCGCTTTAGATTCCGCGCTCGAAGAAAGCCGTCAGATCGTCGAGAAACTGAGCAAAGGCCCCGCAAGCTGGGAAGCCCTGGTTAAGCCCCTAGAAGAGGCTGACGAGCATCTCAGCCGCGTCTGGTCGCCCGTTGGCCACTTAAGTAGCGTGATGGATAGCGAAGAAATTCGTGCTGCCTATAATGCTTGCCTACCCAAGCTGTCTGAATACAGCACAGAGATCGGCCAGAATCAGAATCTTTTTTCTGCGTTTAAAGCGCTAAGAAGCAGCGACGAGTTTGAGCAGCTGGACACGCCACAGCAGCGTTTAGTGACTAATGCGCTTCGTGATTTCGAACTAAGCGGCATCGCGCTAACCGGAGTTAAGAAAATCCGTTACGCTGAGATTCAGCAGCGAAAGTCTCAGCTCGGCCAGAAATTTGGTGAGAACCTCCAAGATGCGACCAATGCCTGGAGTAAGTTAATCTCGGACGAAAGCGAGCTGGCTGGTTGCCCGCCCAGTGCGATGGGGATGTTTGCTCAAGCAGCAGAGGCGGATGGCAAAACCGGCTGGCTGCTCAACCTGCAGATGCCGTCGTATATTGCTGTGCTCACCTACGCCGACAGCCGTGAGCTACGTGCCGAGATGTACCGCGCGAATTGCACGCGGGCGTCGGAGCTAGGTAGCAACCTCGAGTGGGACAACACACCAATAATCAATGAAACTTTAGCTTTGCGCCATGAGTTGGCTCAGCTACTCGGTTTTGAAAGCTACGCGCAACTGTCGTTAGCGACCAAGATGGCTGAAAGCCCACAACAGATTACGGACTTCCTACGTGATCTAGCCAAACGGAGCAAAGCCAGCGCTACATCCGACTTAGACGAACTGAAGTCTTATGCCGCCGATAATGGGCTGCCTGATATGGAAGCTTGGGACCAAGGCTATTGGTCTGAAAAGCTCCGTCAGAGCAAATACAATATTTCAGAAGAAGAGCTTCGCCCGTATTTCTCAGCTGACAATGTATTTGAAGGACTCTTTGCGGTTGTTAACAGTCTGTTTGGAATTACGGTAAGCGCGGCTGATGGCGTTGAGGTTTATCATCCCGATGTTCGCTTCTTTGAAGTAAAGGACGCTAACGGCAAAGTCTGTGGTCAGTTTTATCTTGACATGTACGCGCGCCAACACAAACGCGGTGGTGCTTGGATGGACGTATGCCGTAGCCGCCTGCAAGAACAAATTCCGGTTGCGTATCTTACTTGCAACGCGACGCCGCCGGTTGGCGACAAGCCCGCGCTACTGACCCACGACGAAGTAGTAACCCTATTCCACGAATTTGGTCACGGCTTGCACCACATGCTTACACGAATTCAGTGGCCTTCGGTCGCTGGCATTTCAGGTGTTGAATGGGACGCGGTTGAGCTCCCGAGCCAATTTCTGGAGAACTGGGCTTGGGAGCGTGAAGCGCTGGACTTGTTTGCTAAACATTATGAAACTGGCGAAAACATGCCGGCTGATTTATTTGAACGTATGCAGGCGGCAAAGAACTTCCAATCTGGGATGCAAATGCTTCGGCAAGTCGAACTTTCACTATTTGATTTTGAGATGCACGCCAATTACCAAGCTGACGGATCCGATACTTACGTTGCTGAAGCCTTGCAAAAAGTAAGGGATGAAATATCTATATCCCAGCCACCATCATTCAATCGATTCCAGAATGGTTTTGGCCACATTTTTGCGGGTGGATACGCGGCTGGTTATTACAGCTATAAATGGGCTGAAGTATTGTCTGCGGACGCGTTTGCGGCGTTTGAAGAAACCTCTCTATTTGACCCCGCAACCGGACAGAAATTCCTAGACGAAGTGCTATCTCAAGGCGGCTCACATTCTGCTGCTGAACACTTCAAAAATTTCCGCGGTCGCGCCCCACAAATTGAAGCCTTGCTGCGTCATAGCGGCATCGCTGCTTAAGGAACCACTTATGAAAATTGTTACTTGGAATGTGAACTCGCTAAAGGTTCGACTGCATCACGTTTTGCGTTGGTTAGAAGAGAACAACCCAGACATTGTTGGCCTTCAGGAAACTAAAACCATCGATGAAAATTTCCCCGAAGCTGAAATACGTGAGGCGGGATACGAGGTGATTTTCAGTGGGCAGAAGACGTACAACGGGGTTGCCCTACTGAGCAAAACCCCGGCGACTGATGTGGTGACTGAATTGCCAGGCTTTGCTGATGAACAACGCCGAGTGATGGCGGCAACCGTTGGTGACATTCGAATTATCAACCTATACGTCCCTAACGGTGAAGCACTCGACTCGCCGAAATTTGAATACAAAACCGGCTGGATTGCAGGCCTCAAGGAATACCTAAGCGAGCAGGTGGCTAGCTATCCGAAACTAGTGATGATGGGCGATTTTAATATCACCGCCACAAGTGACGACGTTCACGATCCAGAAAAGCTTGATGGCCACATCCATTGCTCAGAGCTAGAGCGTGAGTGGCTGCAAGAAATTATAGCTATGGGCGTGACGGACACCTACAGAATGTTTGAGCAAGAACCCAAGTCGTTTAGCTGGTGGGATTATCGTGGCGGGTCTTTCTGGAAGAACCGGGGACTGAGAATTGACTATGTTTTTGCGTCAGACGAAATGAAGCAACGTTGCACCGGCTGCAAGATCGATAAGCGTGAGCGTCAGTTTAAGCAACCTTCTGATCACGCGCCAGTAACGGCAGAGTTTAGCTATTAAACCCAGCAGTAAATTCTGAGCAATAAAAAAGGCCTGTCGCTCAGCGAACAGGCCTTTTTCTGTTACTAACCGGCGGTTGGTTACGCTGGTAGCATTTGCCCAATAATTTTCTGGCACGTTGCGTTGTCCATATAACGTGGCACGTGATATGTGAAACGGGCTTCTTGCAGGGCAGCTCGGGCGATCCGAGGAATATCTTCGGCTTTCAGCGCCGCGAGCGTTGCTGGAATATCAAACTCAACCTTCATCTGGTTTACGCGGGCAATAAAGGCATCTGCCAATTCAGCATCGCTGCCGCTAGCATCACCAATATCACAGGCGCGGGCCAAGTCAGCCAAGCGATGAGCACAGTTAACTTTCGAGTATTCCAAGATATACGGTAACGCAATCGCGTTCGCTAGCCCGTGTGGCGTGTGATACAGCGCGCCGAAATTGTGAGCAATGGCATGAACGTATCCTACGCCAGCCTGGGTAAACGCTATGCCCGCTAGGTGAGAGCCACGGGTCATTGATTGACGCGCTTCTAAGTTGCCGCCGTCGGAATAGGCAGTACTCAAGTTGGCCATAATTAGTTTGGTTGCTTCAATCGCTTTGTCATCCGTGCGCTTCATTGCGTTGCGAGAAATATAAGCTTCCACTGCGTGAGTCAGCGCGTCCATACCCGTTGCGGCCGTAATCGGCGCCGGCAGGCCAGTCATCATTGCACTGTCCAATGCCGCAGCTTTGGGCATAAGGCATGTGTCCATGATCGGCAGCTTGCGCTGCTGTTCGGTATCTGACACTACCGCGGCGATAGTCACTTCAGAACCGGTTCCCGCAGTGGTCGGGATTGCATACAACGGAATAATTCCGCGGTACACACGAAAAAGCCCAGTCATTTTAACCACAGGTTTGTTGTTTTTCGCACGAGCCGCAATAACTTTTGCTGCATCGATGCTTGAGCCGCCGCCAATCGCCAAGATTGCTTGAGCACCCATTTCTTTTTGAACGTCGACGCCCGCTTCAATTTGGGCAACGGTTGGGTCTGGAAGTACGCCGTCGTAAACACGGTATTCAATCCCTTGCTTTTCCATTTCGGCGGCGATCGGAGCTATCAAGCCCAGCTTAACCAACATCGCGTCGGTGACGATCAATACCTTGGTATGACCTTCTGCCGATATATGCCGGACAAGTTCGAGTGACGAGCCTGCGCCTTCGAAGGTCTTAGGCCATTTGATCGGAAGAATTGCAGTTACAGCTTTAAATATGTACATGTACGCGCGGAGGAAAAAGACAACGATATTATGCATTACAGACTCTTGTTTTCATTTTTGTAGCACGCAGAATACTACGAATTAGCAAATTTACCCATAACTACAGCGCTAACAGTTGAGGAATACTTCAGGCAACTGCCTTTAGTTGCTGCATCACCTTGAACTGCTGGTTGATTTTTCTCGCCGAGTCACATTCGGTTTGCTGATAGCGCACTGGAATATATGCGCCCGATATGTTGTGAGCCAGCTTGGCTCTAGCTGGCCAGCGACGAGGAACCTTTTCGACAACCGCTGTCGGGCCATCGCTTGATCTCAACTGGACGCCTTGCTTTGAAAGCCAAGCTAAGTATCTGCAATAGCTCTTTTCAGTCGCTGATACGGGTAGCGGGCGATTTTTTCATGCCAACCAGGAAACTAAGATCAATGTGCCACTGCTGAGAATTACCGTAAGCAACAGCACCATATTTTTGGCTTTGCCCAGCGCAGGTAGGATATTTTGCAACATTCGCGCTGTCGCTGCTCGCCATATCCCAAAACCCGTGGATTCCATCGATTCTCTGCGCTGTCCCACTTAAGTCGTAGGCTTCTAGATAACGAGGATCCTCGCCTGGGTAATCGCCCTATAAAACGGACACATTAAGAACGGACCATACTGAGCCAAAAAGGTGTGTCATGAGTAAGCGTAAAATCTATTCCTCTGACTTCAAGAATGAAGCGTTAGCGATGGTTGATTCAAGCCCTCATTCGGCCAGTGCAGTCGTTCGTGATTTGG
>JBLHFB010000041.1:0-10845 GCA_047614865.1 Gammaproteobacteria bacterium
GCGAAGTGCAAGAAACTGGCGACTTTGAACTCGACGGCGTGACATTCCCCGCTGCCGAAGTAGAAGTGCAATTCCTTGAGCCGGTAGACGCATCAGAAGCGATGTTCCCAACAGGCAATATTGTCGACCAGCTAGACGTTCCTGGCGTAGGGACATTTGCCGCCACAATGATCAACGCCGGTATCCCAACCGTATTCATCAACGCCGCCGACATCAACTACCACGGCACCGAACTACAAGACGCGATTAACGGCGATCCAAAAGCCCTAGAAATGTTCGAAACCATTCGTGCCTACGGCGCAGTGAAAATGGGATTGATTACCGACATAGCCGAAGCGGTCGAACGCCAACACACACCCAAAGTCGCCTTCGTAGCACCGCCAGCTGAATACAACTCATCAAGCGGCAAGCAAGTCACCACAGGCGACATCGACCTAAACGTACGTGCTCTCAGCATGGGCAAACTGCATCACGCGATGATGGGCACCGCAGCAGTCGCGATCGGCACCGCTGCGGCTATTCCCGGTACACTCGTTAACTTAGCCGCCGGTGGCGGTGAGCGAGCATCGGTACGTTTCGGCCATCCGTCTGGCACGCTAAAAGTCGGTGCTGAGGCTGAACATCAAGAGGGTCAATGGCGAGTAAACAAAGCGATCATGAGCCGCAGCGCTCGTGTACTGATGGAAGGTTGGGTGAGGCTACCCCAAGACTAAGGCCCGAACCGTTGATCCACAATCCTGTGACCCAGCTAACGCTTAAACCCCTTCACGACTGACCCGCTATGCAAGACAATAACTCCCCAGAAGAATCGGAACACAAACTCAATCTGCGTTTGCTTACGCTGGCGGACTACGACGATCTTAAAAGTTTGATGAACAAGATCTATCACAATCTAGGAGGCGTTAACCCGAAGGACATGTTCGAGGCCCAACTCGCCGCATTTCCTGATGGGCAAATTTGCATTGAAGACCATGGAGTAGTGATTGCTGCTGCATTCTCAGTGATTGTTGACTACGACAAATATGGCGACAACCACAGCTACAACCAAATCACTGGAAAGGCCTACCTAACCACCCACGATGCCAAGGGCGACGTGCTCTATGGCGTTGACGTGTTCGTGTCGCCCGAATATCACGGTATGCGCTTGGGTCGCCGCCTTTACGAAGCGCGTAAAGAGCTGTGCGTGAGTCTAAACCTTAGGTCGATCGTTGCCGGCGGCCGGATTCCCAATTATCAGGATCATGCAGACACTCTCACTCCTCAGGCTTATATCGAGCAAGTAAAACGCAAAGAGCTTTACGACCCGATTCTCACTTTCCAGCTATCCAATGATTTTGAAGTTAAACGGGTACTGAAAAATTATCTACCCGAAGACAAAGAGTCACACGGCTACGCGACGCTTCTGGAATGGCATAACCTACATTACGATCCATCCAAAGTGCCGCTAATCGGGGCCACTCGCACCAATGCACGTATCGGCTGTGTGCAATGGCAGATGCGGACGCTCAACTCGGTTGACGAGCTTATTCAGCAAGTCGAATTTTTCGTCGATGCCTTGTCAGATTACCAATGTGATTTGGCGCTATTCCCCGAATTCTTCAATGCCCCGTTGATGGGTATTGATACTCACGAAAGCTCGATAGATGCGATTAAAGCGCTGAGCCAATACACCAACGAAATACTCGAAGCGATTTCAAAACTCGCAGTGTCTTACAACATCAATATTATTGCCGGCTCTATGCCGGTATTAGAAAACGACGAGTTGCTTAACGTCTCCTACCTCTGCCGCCGAGACGGAACCCAAGAGGCACAGTACAAAATTCACCCAACGCCGCATGAAAAAAGTGCCTGGATCATGAAGGGCGGAAATCGCCTGCAAACCTTCGATACCGACTTTGGTAAAATTGGCGTATTGATTTGTTATGACGTCGAATTTCCAGAACTTAGCCGCTTATTGGCAGACGAAGGCATGCAGATACTGTTTGTACCATTCTGGACAGACACCAAAAACGGCTATTTGCGTGTCCGCTGCTGTGCCCAAGCACGCGCCATCGAAAACGAATGCTATGTTGCCATCGCCGGCAGCGTTGGCAACCTGCCCAAAGTGGACGGGGCCGACATTCAATACGCTCAAACAGCCGTTTTCTCGCCGTCAGATTTTTCATTTCCACACGATGCGGTCATGGCAGAAACCACGCCCAACACCGAAATGACACTGATTGTTGATCTCGATTTTCTGCCGCTGACCAAACTGAAAAACCATGGCTCAGTGCGAAACTTACTTGATCGCCGACGCGATCTGTATAGCATTGAATGGCATGGTAAAAAGTAGCCGACTTCGCCAGCCGCTTCGCTCGCATTGATCTGCTGTGGGTACATGCTCCGGTTGCACTGAACTCGTCGAAGCACGTATTCAGCAGAACCGCATAAAGTGCAAGTAGTAACCAGCCCTATCTAACATCTGGTGTTAGATAGGGCTGGTTGTTGGCTTTAAGGGGTTCGGGCGCTGAGGACCTCCATCCGCTGGAATGTTGCGTTCCAAGGCCTTGACCGCAGCATGAAATAAGCGGATAAAGTCGCAAAAGTTTACAGGTGTACACCATTGAAAAAGCTCAGACTGCCATTTACCCGAAGCAAGCCAAGCAAGTTAATGCTGATAGCTACAAGCTATGAAGAGTGGTGTTCTGCTGCATTGGAGCGAGACGAGGAAAGTGGCAATTTAGCATGGCGGAAAGACGATACTGGCGGCTTAATCGACAGTGAATTGATGCGCGAGCACATTACTCAGCTGCGTGAATTAATTGCCAGCGGTGAGGTTGCTAAGCTCGCTGAGCTGCTCTACGAAAGTATCTATCGCCATCAAGGCGACATCGCTAATCCCCATTTATATGATGTCGCCTACAGCGGCACCAAGCTAGTGATTGAAGACTATCTAGACGCGGTAGAGGACTCGCTAAATTCTATAGCCGACGGCGAGTCGACCGAACTGAGCATTGCCTCAAAGCTCAGCATCATGCGACGCGCACAACGCAATTTGGGTGAGTCGGCGTTGCTGCTCAGCGGTGGAGCGAGCATGGGCTTCTTCCATATGGGTGTTGCTAAGGCTTTGCTTACTCAAGGATTGCTACCCAAAACAATTTGTGGCGCCAGTATGGGAGCGTTGATCGGTGGTGGGCTATGCTCACGTAACGACGAAGAACTGCATGAGCTGTTTAGTGACCTAGAGATAATGTACCGCACTGGAATCACGTTTCTAAAGCCAGCAGAAATGGTTAAACAACGGCTTTTACTTGATCAGTCTCAACTTCAACGCTGTGCTGACGAAAACATCGGCGAACTAACCTTTGCTGAAGCAGCGGAACGCAGTGGTCGCCATTTTTGCGTATCAGTCTCGCCCAGCCGCTCACGCCAGAAGCCACGGGTTCTTAGTTCTAAAACCTCACCTCATATAGTAGTTTCAAATGCAGTCATTGCCTCTTGTGCGATTCCTGGGGTTTATCCGCCGGTATCGTTGAAAGCACGCAATAAAAAGGGTGAAACAGTTCCGTACCTGTTGGGTGAGCAATGGGTGGATGGGACTTTTCAGGGCGACTTGCCAATGAAGCGTCTGGGCAGACTCTTTAACATCAACCACTTTATTGTTAGCCAAGTGAACCCACATGCAGTGCCATTTTTGGTCAGCCGCCACGGGCGTGGGCCATTGGCACTGGCCGCCGACCTAACACTCTCGACGGTCCGCATTCAAATGGCGCAAACGCTGAAAGTATTGCAGGGCAGGGTAACTAGCCCGCGGATTCACAATGTGATGGAGCATGGTCGCTTACTAGCCGAGCAAGAATACAAAGGCGATATCAATATTCACCCGCAGATGAATGGCTGGATGTATCGACGTTTGTTGAGCAACCCTAGTGTCGCAGACCTCAAGCATTATATTAGTTTAGGCGAACGAGCTACTTGGCCGAAAATCAGCATGATTAGAAATCAAACTCGAACCCAAGCGACTTTGGCTGCCTGTGTAAAACGTTTGGAAGCTAGCGCTGGCTAGCCACTAAGCCGGCTCATCGAGCTTGGCTTTGTGCAATGCGATGCCAGTGCATATTAGCCCAATAATTGCAGCTAACAGCGCGCCAATCACCGCGCCAAGTCGTTCTCCGTCGCCCTCTAGGCGAACAATCAGGATTACCCACAAATTGCCACAGGCGAAAGCCCAGCAGGCCGCCAGCCCGGCTCGGCGTAGTTGGGTGAGTGGTTTGCTTGCGAAGGCGATTAGTCCGATCACAACCAAGTAGTCGTCTAGCGACAGCGCGAAGGGTTTGTTTGGGTCTATTAACACCACCACGGTTTCCCCAATCGCCAGCAACACCGCTGACACCAAGCTGTAGAAGTTGAGTGCCGTTAGCTTGCTGTTGTTCATGGTTTCCAGCCTGTGGGTTTCGATAGGTCACTTTTCGCGAACGGTGCTTTGAATTGCCCGACAACGGTTTGTGGATAGTGAGTGTTGAGCAATCCAACCTGTTTCACTTGACGTGCTTTGGGATTGAAGTAAGTGCCAAAGAGTAAGTCCCATACGATTAGGTTGTTACCGAAATTTCGGTCAGATTCTTCGATCTTCTGAGAGTGATGCCAGCGGTGTAATTCAGTCAGCGAAAACAGATAATTCAGTGGCCCGCCGATTATGTGAATATTGCTGTGTTGGGTTAGGCCGAAGATACCGTTGAATGTGAAGTACAAGGCAAGCGCTTCCGCTGAGGTGCCAAGAATCACAAAGGGGATAACTTCGGGGAGCTGGAAGAGCAGTTTTTCTATCGGGTGAAAGCGGTTAGCATTCAAGAAATACAGCCGGTTTGGGCTGTGGTGGACGGAGTGTAAACGCCAGAACCAATCTACTT
Source organism: Gammaproteobacteria bacterium (assembly GCA_047614865.1). Classification (GTDB taxonomy): domain Bacteria; phylum Pseudomonadota; class Gammaproteobacteria; order JAPPPA01; family JAPPPA01; genus JBLHFB01. The sequence goes on from JBLHFB010000041.1 coordinate 4,890, forward strand.
TGTGAGCGGCAAAATGCATCCAGTAACGGCCGAATTCGGCAATCAATAGCATCAGGAATAACTGCGGCAGCCAATGCCAATTGCTAGGCCACCAGTTGTTGCCAAGTTCCACTGCCGCCCATGCGGTAACCATGGTGATGAATCCGATTTGAACTGGTGTCCAGAGCTTGGGAATGCCCGCGTTTAGGAACATGTAAAACAGATCGGGGGCGAAGTCGCCTTGGTTGGCGTTCCAACCTTCGCGGTATGGCAGCAAGCGTTCCAGCACAGGGATTAAGGCAAAGCCAAATATAAGCACAGATACCAGTGCGGCAACTGCAGGGGAGATGTCTCGCTGGAGCAAACTGACGGTGGTAAACAGCGCTGCAGACATGGTTAGAGGAAAAACCAACGCCGGTGCAATGCGAGTTCTAATAACTGAGGGCACTAAAATCTCCTTATATCCTAAACAACTGGCCGGGTTGCTTGGCTTTGATAGAGTTTAGCTGATTGGGCAACTTCTAGCGCGGACGAGGCGCCGATAAACTTAGCGCGAACCGCTTTGAGAAGCCTGGGGAGTCCGAGGTTGTGAAGTTAGTTATAAAACTTAGAAACGCTCTTCACCCAAATATCCGGATCGCTTAACTGGCAAAAGTGACCGACATTGGGCATTAAGGTCAGCGTGGCTTGCGTGCAAACATTGGCTTTAAGGTGATGCGCCATGGCGACACTTGCTACCGCGTCAGCTTCGCCCCAACACAGATGGATTGGCTGCTTAAGTTTGCTTAGCGAAGGCAACCAACGAATTTTCTCAAAGCGCTTTCTGTCTTTGAGGTATTGAATGATTTTGTGGTTAAGCCGATGGCCATTTTGCTCAGTGGTTTGTTGCCACATATGGTCTAAGTCGTCTAAGTCTAAATGATCATTTCCATGAGCGCTGGCTGCTTGCTGGACAAAGAGTCGCTTCGTCGACAGCTTGCTAAAAACGCTGCCCAAACCGGAAAGAAGCGCTTTTTGGCCGAGCCGTAACTTAGCCAAGTCTAGAACCATGCTGCCGTTGGTAAATGTGTAGCTCTGAAATCCTTCGCTGAACCAAGCAGGCAGGTTGCCAGCTACGTCTCTTGCGGCCAACTCGGTAGCCACGCTGTCGCCCATATCGTGCGAGAGCAGGTGGCCGCCCTTAACGCCTAGTTGATGCCAAACCTGAAAAGCGACATCGGCCTGTTCAAATAACGAATAGCTATAGTTGCTAGTGGGTTTGTCGCTGTAGCCGTAGCCAATAAAGTCAAACAAAACAATACGCTTAAAGGTTTTTAGCAGGCCATCTACTACCTTGTGGTAAGAGAACGACGACTCTGGGAAGCCGTGAATTAGCAGCAGTGTTTCTTTAGGCGTCGCAGTGGTGTCCCCCAAGTCTACGATGAAGACTTTGTGTTTGAACAGAGGGGTTTGGATGCGTCGGCCGCTGTTCTTCCACTCAACAAGTTTTGTCATCTGGTTTTTGGCCCTATCGTTTTTTATCATTTCAAGTAGCGAGTGAGCGGCAATGCCTGCAACCTTCATGGCGATAAATGCCAGAAAACCGCTTGTGCCGAGTAGTCAATGTAGCTGCTTCATACGAAACTGCTTTTCATCCAAAAGGCAGGGATAGCTGATTTCGTGTTTGTTCTACCCAGAGTGTCCCAACGGAATACTAATAGCAATCTGGCAGACCATAAAATATACCGTTAAGCAATATCGATGATTTACCTATGGCGGCTTAACATTAGTCCGGCTATGAGGGTTCCGCACACTCATTACTGAGTGTTAGAACGTATGTTTTAATCTCGGAAATTCTCTGGAGAATAATCATGGAACTTAAACTCACTACGGTTGGAAATTCAGTTGACGTTGTATTGCCAAAAGAGCTGTTGGCTCGTTTGCGTTTACAGAAAGGCGATAAGCTCTTTGTCACCGAAACCGCTGATGGTGTGATTCTGAGGCCGCATGATGAACGTGTTGCGGAGGAAATGGCCGCTGCTCAAATTCTAATGCGTAAGCGCCGTAACTTGTTACACAAATTGGCTGATAGCTAATGATTCGCTGTGTTTCACGTGAGTTGGTGGTGATGCTTCAGGACCGGCAACTAGCAGAGCATGGCGGCGGTTCAGGGATTCGCGATGAAAACCCCCTGAAATCTGCTTTGGCGAGGCCACAGCAATTACTGGCTTATTCAGAGGAAACGTCTGAACTCAACAAGCTGGCGGCTAGCATGTACTTTCGCTTAGCTCGCAACCATCCGTTTGTTGATGCCAATAAGCGTACGGCGATTCTGACCTGTGAATTGTTTTTGATACTCAATAACGTAGAGCTTACCGTGAGCGATACAGAGATATATCCGGTGATATTGTCGCTCGCCGAAAGCCATTTGCCGGAAGCCGAGTTCGCCCAATGGTTACGCGACACCACTCAAACCGTGGCAACGAGTGTCCAAGAGCCGAGTGCGGATTACTCCGTAAAGGGTTAGCTCACAATTAAGGCCGCGCGGCTGTGGATGGCGGCGCTAGGTGACAACGCTTTCTTTGTTACTGCTTACGCAGCAACTCTAGCTGTTCCAAAGTAGCAAATGCATCTGGAACCAAGCCGACTTTAATTTGCCAAGCACGCAGCGCTTTGCGGCTGTTGGCGCCAAGAATCCCGTCAACTCCCTCGGTATCAAAGCCAGTTTCGGTTAGAAGCTGCTGCAGCTCCTTGCTTTGCTGGCGGCTTAGGGCTTGCAGGCTGGTTGGCCAGTTGTAGCTTTGCGGCTCGCCACCGGCAATCCGGTCAGACAACATGCTGATTCCTAAGGCATAGGCTGTGGAGTTGTTGTAACGCATGATTGAGCGGAAATTGGGTAGCGCTAAAAACGCGGGCCCTTGGTGGCCTGCAGGCAGCAAAATCCAAGCTTCACCGCTGCTATAGGGCAGTTTTGTAGCGTTGGCCGGTTTTATGCCTAGTTCTGCCCATTCGGAAATCAGTTTTTGCACAGAACGATCAGCGAGGCTCCAGTCGAAACCCGCCGGCAAGGTAACCGCAGCGCCCCAAGTCTCATCAACACGCCATTTGGCGCTTTTCATGTAATTGGCGGTCGAGGCGAATACATCACCAAACGAATTCCAGATGTCGCGTTTTCCATCTTTGTCGTAATCAACGGCGCGCTCGTTGTAACTGGCGGGGATAAACTGGGTGTGACCCATTGCCCCGGCCCAAGAGCCAATCATCTGCTCTGCTGGAATGTCACCGTTGTCGATAATTTGTAGTGCCGCAATAAGCTGTTGTTTGGCAAAGCTCGAACGGCGGCCGTGGTAGCCAAGCGTGGCGAAAGCTTCAATAACGTTGTAGCCACCAAAAGTAACGCCGTAGGCAGTCTCTAAACCCCAAATGGCGGTGATCAGCTGTGGAGCGACGCCGTATTCGTTGCCGATGGTGTTGAGCAGTTGCTGATGCTGTTGATATTTGCGTCGGCCGTTGGCGACACGGACATCGGATACCGCAGTTTCAAGGTACGACCAGATCGGTTTTACAAATTCGGGCTGATAAGCGTCGCTTTTGAGCACCTTAAGATTCAGCTTTAGCCCCGACAACGCCGAGTCCAAAGTAGATTTAGAAATACCTGCTTGAGCGGCTTCGGAGCGGAAATCTTTGACCCATTGGGCAAAGCCTTCTTCTGTTGGCTCGCTCTGCTCAGCGGGGGCGGTGGATTTGTCTGCCGCAATGGAGTGGCTATTCACAGCGCAGCCGGCAAGAAAAATTGCAGAAATAAAAAACAGCAAACGGCGGGGTTTACGCATTAGCAGCGAGCCTTTGTACGGGTTAATTGTCATCGATTTTAGTAGCTTACCGGATTTCTATTGGCTTAGGCTTTGTATGACAGAATTGCTCGCTGGAGAGTTCGTCTTAGGCTTTGGCTAGCCATTTGTCGGCTGTCCACCAGCTGGCCATCATGACTATTACAAAGAGGACTAGTTCGGCATTTAAGGTGATTAGTCCTGCCAGTGCGGGCCCTGGGCAAAGTCCTGACATTCCCCAGCCAACGCCAAAGAGCGACGCGCCCAGCAGAAGCTGGCCGTCTACGGCTTGAGTAATGGGTAGATCGAAGGACGATGAAAATAATGGCTTTTGGCGTTTCAAGATCAGCCAAAAGCTAGGCACGGTGATGGCTAAAGCACCGCCCATGACAAACATCAAGGTTGGATCCCAAAAACGGCTTACATCTAGGAAGCCCAACACTCGGGCAGGGTTAATCATTTCTGAGGCTGACAAACCAAAGCCGAATAGCAAACCCGAGGCAAGTGCCGCGATAGCTTTTTTCATTGGCTGGCTCCTCCGGTTAGAAACACGGTTACAACGGCCACCGCGATAAACAACCCCGTGGCGGTGACAGAACGAAGTGAGCGGCGTCCAATTCCGCATACGCCGTGCCCAGAAGTACAGCCGGAGCCTAGTCGTGTTCCCACGCCAACTAGAATCGCGCCAATAATTAAATCTACTCGACTGGTTTGCATTTGGATTTCTGGCTCACCCGATACTAGCCACCAAACCCCCGCACCCAGTGGTAAGCCGATTACAAAGAGCAAACGCCAGAGCTGGTCGCTAGGGTTGCTTAGTAGCCGGCCTGCAATGCCAGAGATGCCCGCAATTTTTCCATTTGCTAGCAGCAGCAGGGCAGCAGACAGGCCTATCAGCAGGCCGCCCACTAAGGCTTGGCCAACGTTGAAGTTGTCGATAAGGGTCATTTCTAGCACCAACTATGCTGGGTTTGCGGGCGCTCTAGCAGCTCGCGTACGTTGGTTTCAATAATTCGATACCCAACATTGCCGGTTAGGCGTTGCCGGTCTTCATTGAATATTAGGGTTGGGCTGGAACGAACGTTGGCATCGCGCGCCAGTTGCATGTCGTTGCAAAAGGCAGCGTAAGCCGAGCCGCTGTCCAAAAGGTTATCCAAAACAGATAGTCCTAGCCCTTGTTGAATACAGATCTTGCGGAGTACGGCGGCACCGGAAATATCCAACGCATCTCTAAAAAACGCGACGCGAAATGCCCACGCAAGCTTGGCTTCGCTATCAGCCGGAAGCAAACCGTTAGACGCTGCTACCCGTGCTGCGCAGAGATACAAATGAGCCGGTGCCGAAGACTGTGGCGTGACGTTTTCCCATGTATCAGCATGGACAGTAACTTGTTCAAAACCCGCCGCCACTTCGCGCATGTGTGCCGCATATCCTGCAACACCACCTCGTGTTCCCCACTGGCTTGCGAGCTTTCCTGACACGTTGCCAAACACCGCAAGGTAGTGCCAGTTGATTTCAATTTCGCTTGAAAACTGCTTTTGCAGTTCGTCCATGCGAGCCTGAGCTACATAAGCCCAAACGCAAAGCAGGTCTGAATAATGGTCGATATGAATAATAGGGATTTACTGGGCTTTAGCTGAGCTGCTATTTACGGCGGAAATTGATAATTGCCACAGCAGCAAAAAAGAGGAAGAACAAGCCGTCATTGATACCGTAGCCGCCCAAGAAGACACCGCCGAGGAAGTCTCTATCCATAATTGCCGGAACAGTTTCGCCGTGGTCAATTGTCCAGAAGATCCAAGCGAGGGTGTAAGCCAGTTTCTCGAGAGCGAATGTGGCAGGCAGCAGCACCGCGGTAGTCGCGACTCGTGAGGTGCCGATATAGGCAAGGCCCCAGAGAATAATCATCAGCACGCCAAAGCTCGAAAAAATTACCGGATCGGCGTCTGCAAGTGTGTCGCTTGTCATTCCGCGGGTGATAGTCAGAATACCAATAATGTTGGCAAGGCCCGCGACAATAAAGCCATTTTTGATAATAGTGTCTTTCATAAGTTGGTTCTTGAGTTAATGGTGAATTAGTTTACGCCAAGCGGGTGCTAAGGGCTTTACGCTTGAGTTGCGGGCCGAGATTCCAGCTTGCTAGCGGTGGTTTTTCAAACCCTTCCAAC
>JBLHFB010000042.1:0-10818 GCA_047614865.1 Gammaproteobacteria bacterium
AACTTGCTGAATTCATCGCGAACAGCATTTGACTCGGTTTCCCGGTACCTACGATCTAGGTTGTTAATGATTCCTTCGAAAGGTCGATCTCTAACAAATTTGGAGCCCTTTTCGTTGGTGTAGGTTAGGGGGATCTCCTGCTTTCCGGTACCCCAAAGGATTCGCTTCTGAATTTTTTCTGATAGCTCGCAGTAGGGAGTTTCTAGAGAAAAATCATCGTATTTTGCTAGGCTTTTCAACAAGCTATAAGACCAGGGGTTGCGTTTGTCCCAGCCGCGAACGGCCCCGGCCGCCATGCTTAGAGAGGGCTGCGACACCACGCGTTCTATGTCGAAGTATTCCTGCACGCCAAGACCGTCACAGCTGCTGCAGGCGCCGCTTGGATTGTTGAAGGAAAACAGTTTTGGTTCGAGCTCAGCCAAGCTATAGCCGCATTCAGTGCAGGCCATTCGTGCGGAGAATGTAGTGTCTGGTCCGTTTCCGTCAAGCCCGGCAATTCGGGCGATCCCATTGGTTAGGCCCAAGGTGGTATCGAAAGACTCAGCTAAGCGTTGCTTTAGGTCGCTACGAACCTTAAACCGGTCAACAACAATTTCAATGGTGTGTTTCTTTTTGGGTTCCAGTTCTGGAGGTTGATCTAATTCGTATATCTCTCCGTCGATCCGTGCGCGAACAAACCCTTGAGCACGCATTTCGTCTAACAGCTTAATGTATTCGCCTTTGCGTTCCTGAACGACTGGAGCAAGTAGCATCAACTTGCTGTCTTCAGGTAACGCCAAAACGCGGTCGACCATTTCGCTAACGGTTTGAGCTTCGAGGGCTAAGCCATGCTCTGGACAGCAGGGTGTGCCGACCCTTGCGTATAGCAAACGCAGGTAGTCATAAATCTCGGTAACTGTGCCGACGGTTGAGCGCGGGTTATGAGAAGTCGACTTTTGTTCAATAGAAATGGCGGGAGACAGGCCGTCGATATGGTCCACGTCTGGCTTCTCCATCAACGACAGAAACTGACGTGCATACGCAGACAGGGATTCGACGTAGCGACGTTGCCCATCTGCGTAGATTGTGTCGAATGCCAATGAAGACTTGCCGGAACCAGAAAGCCCGGTGATTACCACCAGCTTGTCGCGGGGTATGTCGACGTCTATGTTTTTTAGATTGTGCGTACGTGCGCCGCGGATACGGATGGTATCGAGTCGGGTTGTTGGGGTGTTGTGCATAGGGAAATCGATTTCTAGTGCTGCTGAGAACGCCGACCAATCTGGCTCTTGGGCCGTTGGGCAACCTGCTAATATACGCCGTTTTTGCACCTTAAGAAAAAGGAACTTCTGTGCCTAACGCAATAGCCAATAACGCCATGCTACCAGCCGAGCGACGCGCAATTGCTGTGCTTGCCTCGTCTGTTAGTTTGCGCATGATTGGGTTGTTTATGCTGCTTCCAGTGATGGCTCTATATGCACGCGGCATGGAAGGCTCAACGCCGTTTCTTATTGGCGTCGCTGTTGGTTGCTATGGCTTAACTCAAGCGTTGATGCAAATTCCGCTGGGGATGCTGTCTGACCGAATTGGGCGAAAACCGGTGATTATTGGCGGGCTAACGATCTTCGCTCTGGGATCGCTGCTCGCTTCGGTGGCTAGTTCGATTGAGTGGCTAATAGTAGCTCGTTTGTTACAAGGAGCAGGGGCTGTCGCCGCTGCAAGTTCTGCGCTAGCTGCCGACCTAACCCGCGAATCGCAACGCACTAAAGCGATGGCAATTGTTGGTATCAGCATTGGAGGCTCTTTCATGCTGGCGATTGTTATTGGTCCCGCGCTCGCTGGGGTGGTTTCTATTTCGGGCCTGCTTGTTGTTGCGGCGGCGATGGGCTTGGCAGCGGCCGGAATGGTTGGGTTGTGCATTCCCAGGGTGCCAGTCGGTACGGCTATTAAGGGGCTTGGGTCTCTGGGTTCTCTATTAAGCGCGGATTTCTTACGAATTGACTTTGGTGTTTTCGTGCTTCATGCGGCCTTAACAGCTATTTTTGTGGTTCTACCTCAACAGCTTACGATCTACGGTTCAGGAATTGCTGCGGAATGGATGGTTTATCTGTCATCACTATTGCTATCATTCGCGGTCATCGCTCCGGTGCTCTGGAAAGTTGACAGGGGAAAAGGAGCCAAACGCCTCTTTTCGTTAGCGTCTGCTTTCTTACTCTTAGGGCTGGTGATCTTATCGCAGGCCGACGCGCTGTTAGTCGCTTGGATGGGCTTGTCGGCGTTTTTCGTTGGTTTTAATATTCTAGAAGCCAGCATGCCGTCACTCGTGTCGAAGAAGGCTCCTGCGGAAGGGCGCGGTGCGGCGATGGGCTTGTTTACCACTGCGCAGTTCCTAGGAACGTTTGTTGGCGGTGTTGTTTCAGGCGGTTTGCTTGGCGCGTTCAATTCAGCAAGCGTGTATTTGGCTTGCGCCGTGTTAGTGACTGTTTGGTTAGTGTTTGTGTTGTTAGCGCCACCCAGCGATTTTGAAAGTTAGTACTGGGTGTGTAACTGAAAAATTAAGAAGCGGAGTTTGTGAAAATGGCAAAAGGTATCAACAAAGTAATCTTGGTCGGCAACCTTGGGCAAGATCCGGAAACGCGGTATATGCCGAGCGGTGGGGCGGTATGTTCGTTCTCAATTGCAACCTCAGAGAGCTGGACTGATAAACAGTCTGGGCAGAAGCAGGAGCGCACCGAATGGCACAGTATTAGTGTCTTCGGAAAGCTAGCAGAAATCTGTGGCGAATATCTCAAGAAAGGCTCAAAGGTCTACGTTGAGGGAAGCCTCCGTACTGACAAGTATCAGGACAAACAAACGGGCGCGGATCGCTACAGCACTAAAATTGTGGCTCGTGACATGCAAATGCTCGACAGTCGCACAGGCGGTACGGCAGCATTCGATCCCAGCCAATCTAGTGGGCCAGCTCAACAGGGCGGCTATGCCGGCCAGCAAACGGGGCAACAAGGCGGCGGATTCCAACCCAAAGCGCCTGCACCTGATAGCGGGACGGGCAGTCCAGATTTCGACGACGACATTCCGTTCTAAAGCGTATTAAGGAACATACAAATGACAATGCGTTTTTTGCTGGCTCTTATGCTGGTACCACTTTCTGCTTGCGCTCTGCCGGGTATGAAGATGGACCCCGAAACATCTTCTGATGAATATGGAATTGAACTTCATCTAATCGATGGCCAGTTGTTGTCCGAGCAAGACCGGTACGCCAACTTCTTTCATGACGCTGAAGGCGAAAAAAGCCTGCAGAGTGTTGCTCAGTTACCCGAAGGTTATACCTACACTGTTGGGGCTCGTGACGTACTGTCGATTGTAGTTTGGCAGCACCCAGAGTTGACCAACCCTACGGGGAGCCAGCAATCGACTGAAGCGAATGGTCGTCTTGTGCGAGCGGACGGAACCATATTCTTTCCCTTTGTTGGTGTTGTCGATGTAAGCGGCTTAACCGTAGAAGAAGTTCGCCTGATATTGGCAAAAAAGCTGTCGCCATATATCAAATCGCCACAGGTCGACGTATCGGTACTCAACTACCGTTCTCGGAAGGCCTACGTCACGGGCGAAGTGAATGACCCTGGGATTCAATACCTAACCAATGAGCCAGCAACCTTAATGGATGCGGTCAATCGTGCTGGCGGATTATCTCCCTTGGCAGACCGGCGCACTGCGGTGTTAAATCGTGGCGGTGAGCAATACGAAATCAATCTTCTTGAGTTGTATACGCAAGGCGGCTTGGCTCACAACGTGGTGCTCCAAGACGGTGACAACCTGCATATCTCAGACAATCGCTACAATCAGATATTTGTTGTAGGCGAAGTGACCCGACAAGCGTCGGTTGAAATGCACAAAGGGCGGTTGACGCTTGCAGAAGTGCTTTACAACGATAAAGTTGAAGGGATTGATTTATCCAGAGCAGATACCTCGTCAATATATGTTATTAGGGGGATTCGTTCGGTACCGACCGTTCCAGCAACGTCGACATCGGCGACTTTGACCTCAGATCAAGAAACACTGTTCACTGAAGAAAGTCGCGTCCCTTTGCTCGCAGAAAGTGGTGAGGTGATGGGGTTAGTACAGCCACACGTCTTCCATCTGGATGCGAGCTCTCCAGAAGCGTTGCTTTTGGCCGACCGGTTTGAGCTAATGCCACGTGATGTAGTCTTTGTATCGACCTTAGGGGTCGCTCGCTGGAATCGCGTAATCCAACAAATTACGCCAACCCTACAAAGCATTTTCCAGGTAAGAGCGTTGCAAAACGCACTTTGATTGTTAGTCTGCCGCGGTATGCAGCTGTTACGTTAAGCAACAAATTATGAGTAAAAAAATGGACGCTTCAAGAGATCCAGCGCCCCAGTGGGCTGACAACGACGAAATTGACCTTGCCGAATATATCGGCCTTCTATGGGCCGGCAAGTGGACAGTTGTTGCCTCAACAATGCTTATTGGGCTGCTGGGCGTAGCATATGCCCTGCTCGCGACGCCGATATACCAGACCGACTTGTTGGTACAAGTCGAAGAAGAAAGCATGGGCGGACTGGGCGGTTTGGATGAGTTCTCGGGAATGTTCGGCACCGAGACCGCCTCGGTTACCGAAATCGAGGTGCTTAGGTCGCGCCACGTGGTTGGCCGTGCAGTTGATCAATTGAAGCTAACTACCTCGGTAAGCTACTCGTCGCCACCGTTCCTAGGCTGGATGAACCCTGGCCGTGAGCTAAGTGAAGCTATAAATGTTGGGCGCTTAGATGTTCCGCAAGCTTTGGAAGGGAAAGCCTATCAAATACTGGCGCACGATGGCGGGTTCGACTTTCTCTATGATGGTTTAGTTGTGGGTAGCGGAAAAGTTGGCGAACAGCTAGATATTAGTTTCCCCGAGGGTTGGGTAAAAGTCTTCATCTCGCGACTCTCTGCCGATGCGGGAACCAAATTTGCACTCGTTAAAAAACCTTGGGCTATGGCGGTTGCGGATTTACAAGACCACCTGAGCATTGCGGAAAAAGGCAAGAGCACCGGCATTATAAGAATTTCGCTTGAAGGGTCCGACAGAGCATCGCTTACTGAGACGCTGCAAGTTGTTGGCGACATATATGTTCGCCAGAATGTAGAACGAAAATCTGCAGAAGCTGAGCAAAGCCTCGGCTTTTTGGATGCTCAGTTGCCACAGTTGCGTACTCAGCTTGACGCCGCAGAAATCTCGCTTAACAACTATTTGAAAGCTAATCAAACTGTCAACCTGAGCGCTGAGACCGAGGCGATACTTAACCGGGTTGTTGAGATTGAGAAGCAAGAATCGGCATTTAATTTGAAGCGCACTGAGCTTGAACAGTTATATGGGAAGCAGCATCCATCGATGGTGGTTCTGTCTGAGCAGAAAGGCGAATTAAAGAAGGTCCGCGAAGAGCTGGAAGCTCAGATTTCCCAGCTTCCCGCCACACAGCAAGACATCTTGCGTTTGTCGCGTGACGTTGAGGTCAACGGCGCGCTCTACACTTTCTTGCTGAATAAAGCTCAGGAGCTTCGGGTAATTAAAGCGGGGACTGTAGGCAACGTTCGTATTCTTGATAACCCTGTCCAACCTTATGCGCCGATAAAGCCTAAGAAGTCGTTGATTGTTGCCGTTGCGGTATTGCTAGGTGGGTTTCTAGGCGTGGCGATTATTCTTCTGCGCCAAGCGTTACGCCGTGGAATTTCAGACCCCAACGAATTGGAGCAGAAGCTTGGATTGCCGCTGTACTGTGTAGTGCCGTTTAGTGATGACGAGGCGAAATTTAATCGAAAGTCAAACGGTAAGCATTCGCGAGTTCTGGCGCGCGAAAACTCTAAGGAGCTTGCGATTGAAGCGCTGCGTGGCATGCGTACTTCTCTGCATTTTGCGCTAATGGAATCGGATAATAACCGGGTTGTTATCTCCGGTGCCAGTCCTGGGGTGGGTAAGTCATTCTTATCGGTGAATCTTGCATATTTATTGGCAGAAGCGGGTAAAAAGGTTTTGTTAATAGACGCTGATATGCGTAAAGGGCACATTAACCAGTATATTGGGGCGAAACGCTCACCTGGGTTATCTGAAGTTATCTCTGGCCAAGCCGCAATCGAAAACGCGGTACACACTCCGTTCGAAGTTCAGTTGTCGGTGATAACGACGGGTGAATACCCACCAAACCCTTCCGAATTATTGATGAGCGACCGTTTTCCTCAGTTGCTTGAGCAGCTTGGAAATGATTACGACGTAGTTATCATAGATACTCCGCCTATTATGGCTGTAGCAGATGCCGGCATCATCTCGCCGTTAGTTGGCGCAACGTTTGTAGCGGTGCGAGCCGAGGTAAACACCTTGGACGAGGTAGATGCCGCTACTAAAAGGCTTTCTCAGCACGGAAATAAAGTGTCTGGATATCTATTCAACGGGCTTCGTCGATCTGATTCGAAGTACGGCTACGGCAAGTACAGCTACTACCAATACGAATACAAATAGCGCCTTGTCTCGGCGCGGCTGCTCGCGCTAGATTCGGTGAAAACCCAAGGAAAACCACGTGACAGACTTATTGCCTAGTTGCTTTAAAGCCTATGACGTTCGCGGCCGCGTCCCGGACGAGCTAAATGAAGACCTCGCCTACAACATCGGTCGGGCATACGTTGAGTTTACTGGTGCGAAATCGGTAGCTGTCGGGCAAGACATGCGCTTTTCCAGTCAGCCGCTGGTCGATGCGCTAAGTCGTGGGATTACCGAGCAGGGGGCGGATGTTATTCAGCTTGGTCTGTGTGGCACAGAAGAAGTCTACTACGCTACCTTTAGCGAGAATTTAGGCGGTGGGATTATGGTTACCGCGAGCCACAATCCGCCTGAATACAATGGGTTGAAATTTGTTCGCGAAGGATCTCGGCCTATTTCGGCTGATAGCGGATTGGTAGATATCGGCCTTGCAGCCGTTGCGGCCAAATTTGAGCCTGCCACCGACGTTGGTGAAATCCGCCAGCTCAATCTACGTGAGCGGTATGCAAAATACCTATTGGGATATGTTGAGTTAGATCAGATTAAGCCAATGAAGGTCGTGGTTAACTCTGGCAACGGCGTTGCTGGCCTAGTAGTAGACGCCTTAGAAGGCTTGTTGCCGATAGAATTCATCAAATTGCAACATGAGCCTGACGGGAATTTTCCCAATGGGGTTCCTAACCCACTGTTAACCCAGAATAGAGCCATCACTTCGGCGGCGGTTCGCGAACACAAAGCTAACTTCGGGATTGCATGGGACGGAGATTTCGATCGCTGTTTCTTGTTTGATGAAACCGGTGAGTTTATCGAAGGCTATTACATTGTTGGTTTACTAGCTGCGGCGATGCTCCAGCGTGAAACCGGCGGAAAAATCATCCACGATCCGCGGATGCTTTGGAATACGCTTGATATTTGTGAGTCCAATCAAGGGCAGGCAATTCAAAGTAAATCTGGTCACGCCTTCATCAAAGAAACGATGCGGCTAGAAAATGCCATCTACGGCGGCGAAATGAGCGCGCATCACTACTTCCGCGACTTTGCTTATTGTGACAACGGCAATATCCCATGGTTACTGGTGATGCAGTTGATGTGTCAAACCGGCCAGCCGCTTTCGGCACTCGTCAACGAACGAATTGCAATGTATCCGGGGAGCGGTGAAATCAACGTAACCCTTGCTGATGCGGATGCGGCTTTCCTTGCGGTCGAAGAAAAACATCTCCCCGCTTCGCTTTCTGTTGATCGCCAAGATGGAATCAGCGTTGATATGGGCGAGTGGCGTTTCAGCCTAAGGAAATCAAATACTGAGCCGTTAGTTCGGCTTAATGTTGAGTCTCGTCAGGACAGGCAACTTATGGAAGAGAAAACCACTGAATTGTTAAGCCTCATTAAGCAGTTTGAGCATGTTTAACAATATATTGGTGCTTTGCACCGGCAATATTTGTCGAAGCCCTATTGTTGAGGGCGTTATTGCCAATGGCCTGGCCGCTGACCCTACGAAGTATGTCTGGTCTGCTGGGATAGGAGCCTTAGTCGGGCGTGGAGCCCACTCCAACTCCAAGACTGTATCCGGTGCACATGGTGTAGATCTGCAGTCTCACGTAGCACAGCAGTTAAATTCCTTGATGGTTGGTAAGGCGGATGTAATTCTAGTGATGGACGACGGGCACCTAGGCTATATGCGCGCAAAGTACCCTCAGGCGTCAGGCAAAACCTTCCTTCTAGGGCGTTGGTCAGATAATGCTCAAGTACCTGATCCCATTGGCAAAGAGCTTCCTGAGTTCGAAAAAACTTGGGAAATAGTTCAACCGCTTTGTAAGGACTGGATTAAGCGTCTCGCATAGTCGTCCGGTAACTGTTAAAATCGCGCCCGTTTTGTAACGCCCGCATTCGTTGGGCGTTTTACTTTTTAAATAATCGTTCCAGAGATCGGAAGCATGACTGACCTGACCAAATACCGGAATATCGGTATCTTCGCCCACGTAGACGCGGGTAAAACTACCAGTACCGAGCGTATTCTTTCGCTTACCGGCAAAATTCACAAAATCGGCGAAGTGCACGACGGCGAAGCAACTACCGACTTCATGGATCAGGAAGCTGAACGTGGTATTACCATTCAGTCTGCGGCGGTAAGCTGCGAGTGGGACGGTCATCGCTTGAACATCATCGACACCCCGGGTCACGTTGACTTCACTATCGAAGTTTACCGCTCGTTGAAAGTGCTTGATGGCGGTATTGGCGTATTCTGTGGTTCTGGTGGCGTTGAGCCTCAATCAGAAACCAACTGGCGTTACGCTAACGATTCTGAAGTGGCTCGGGTTATCTTTGTAAATAAGCTAGACCGTTTGGGCGCTGACTTCTACCGTGTTGTAAAGCAGGTTGAAGACGTTCTGGCAGCGAAGCCTATCGTGATGGTTCTTCCAATCGGCACCGAAGAAGACTTCGTTGGCTGTGTAGACCTTCTAACTCGTAAAGCATGGGTTTGGGACGGTTCTGGCGATCCAACAAAGTACGAAATCGTAGAGCCGCCTGCTGACATGGCAGACGATATTGAAGAATGGCGTGAGACGCTAATCGAAACCGCACTTGATCAAGACGACGACTTGATGGAAGCCTACTTGGAAGGTGAAGAGCCAAGTGTTGAAGAGCTTATGCGCTGTATTCGTAAGGGAACGATCGCTCTAGACTTCTTCCCTACCTACTGTGGTTCTGCGTTTAAGAACAAAGGAATTCAGTTAGTTCTAAACGCAGTAATTGATTACCTGCCTAACCCGACTGAAGTTAAGCCTCAGCCAATCGTTGACCTAGAAGGCAACGAAACTGGTGATTTCGCGATCGTTGATGCGAACTTGCCTCTACGCGCGCTTGCATTCAAAATTATGGATGATCGCTTTGGTGCATTGACGTTTGTTCGCGTTTACTCGGGTAAACTGGAAAAAGGCACACAAGTTCTTAATACCTTTACCGGTAAGAACGAGCGCATTGGCCGTATTGTGGAAATGTCTGCAGACGATCGTATCGAACTTGATGGTGCCCAAGCGGGCGACATTGTTGCGGTTCTTGGCCTTAAAAACACACAAACCGGTCACACATTGTGTGATCCGAAACACCCAGCCACTCTAGAGCCAATGGTTTTCCCAGATCCTGTTATCTCTATGGCTATCACGCCTAAAGATAAGGCCGCAGCTGAGAAAATGGGTATTGCACTAGGTAAGATGATTGCCGAAGATCCATCGTTCTATGTTGAGACCGATGAAGACTCAGGTGAAACTATTCTTAAAGGCATGGGCGAGCTTCACCTAGACATTAAGATCGATATCTTGAAGCGTACTCACGGTGTTGAAGTGATTGTCGGTGCTCCTCAGGTTGCATACCGTGAAACCATCACTCAGGTAACCGAAGACAGCTACACACACAAGAAGCAGTCTGGTGGTTCTGGTCAATACGGTAAGATCGATTACGTTATCACCCCTGGTGAGCCTGGTTCTGGTTTCGAATTCGAATCGAAAGTTACCGGTGGTAACGTTCCTCGCGAATTCTGGCCTGCAGTTAAAAAAGGCTTTGAATCAAGCATGGATCGCGGCGTACTCGCTGGTTACCCACTGCTAGACTTCAAAGTAACCTTGCTGGATGGCGGCTTCCACGCTGTGGATTCATCTGCTGTTGCGTTTGAAATTGCGGCAAGAGCTGCTTATCGTCAAACGATACCTAAAGCCGGTCCTCAGATCATTGAGCCGATCATGAAAGTTGACGTGTTTACACCAGACGACCACATGGGTGATTGTATTGGTGACCTTAACCGTCGTCGTGGAATGATCAAGTCTCAAGATTCTGGTCCAACTGGCGTTCGCATAAAAGCAGACGTTCCCCTGAGTGAGATGTTTGGCTACATTGGAGATCTTCGTACTATGACTTCTGGTCGTGGTCAGTTCTCAATGGAATTCTCTCATTACCTACCTTGCCCGCGTAACGTGGCAGAAGAAGTAATTAAAGAAGCTAAAGAGCGCGCTGCAGCAAAATAGTCTGACGCGAAAGCTCGCCAGAAAACCCCGCCTTCGTGTGGGGTTTTTTGTGCGCGCAACTTCTTCCTTGGGTACCTTCCTAGTTCACGCAGTGGCTAGCTGATTTCCTTTGTCGCGCCGCCCAGCGTTGCTCTCATGCAGTGATCCCGTTTACCTGGCTAAACTGACGTAATGGCGCAAGCGGGTAGCTGTTCTGTGCGGAAAATTGGTTTAATAGGTTTCCGGCGAAATCCTCTCATACACAGCCAAACTGAACTGTTGCCGCCCAAGCTGAGAAGTTCATTG
>JBLHFB010000043.1:0-10792 GCA_047614865.1 Gammaproteobacteria bacterium
CTCACCTAGCAACGGCATGCCACGGGGCAGCAATCCAGCTGCCGCAGCCAAATTTTCCTGCGCGTCGGCCGTGCTCAATAGTTTAATCACACTGCTCATTAGCACTGGCGTCGAAACGTCGTTGGCGGACCCGATCAATGACCGGTAAGCCTCTAATCTGTAGGCAGTAACTGCCACCGCTGCCATGCTCGCTTGAGCCGCCTCGGTTTCAGCCAGTTCTCGTCCGTCTCCTGAAGCGATGCGCACATAAGCGCTGGTTACTAAGTAGCCACGCTTGCCAATCGCTGAGGTTAAACTCGTAGAGGACACTCCGCGATTTCTAACCGCCTCTTCAAAGCGAAGCGGGCTGCTGGAACCGATCATCTCTTCGCCGCCAATTAGCGTGTCAATTCCAACAACCACATTGGCACCGCTTGCGGTATTTTGCGAAGGAGAAAACTCAATGCCCACGGTTTCGCGAGGCAGCAACACCACAGCGGTTCCTTGGCGTTTGCCTGAAGCCAGCAGTCCATCGGGGTCGGATACATCAACAGGCAGCGCGATCATTGAGCAACGCGCTGCCATGCGTACATGATGAGTAGGAAAATCTAAGCGCAGACTAAGGCCTCCATTATCTCCAGCAGGCCTGACGACGGCCTTTGCGCTACAACCCTCGCTTTGCCAGCCCAATTTGGCCGGAATCGCACTGCTAATAATGATTTCTCCGGTCACAACAAGCGGCAGCCAATGTTGCTTTTGCGCGATGCTGCCGTGCTCCGCAATCCACTCTGGCACTCGTTGTAAGCGGCCTAAGTCATGCGCAAACGCAGGTGCCGCGGTAGCCACTTTACTGATTACTCGTGTTTGGGCGGCAAACGAAAGACCAAGCCCAGAATACTGCCTGCTGACTCCGAGGCCCATGAAACCCAGCTGTTTGGCCCTTCCCCAGCCGGCGTCATCACTCTCGGCTGCCGCTTCACATACTGCCGGAACCGCATCTGCCAGAAGCTCGCGCTCGGCGTCAGTAAGGCGGGTTCTTTGAAAGGTGAGCAATTTGTTCCAATCCGGGCGGCCGCGAAACAGTTCACCTTCCCACCACAAATCACCAAAGTTTAAGTTGGCGCGTTGGTCAGCGGATAAGGTTGGAACAATCCGTTTGAAAAGCTGGAACATTGCCGAGGTGAGCAGGCGAGTTCGTGCGGCGGTGAAATTGACAAAGATCATAAAGCCGAGACCTGATACGGCAGCAAACCACCATCCAGCAGAGGCCCCAGTTGCTTGTAGCAGAGCATAGCCGCAGCTAACAATTGCCAGCGTCCACAGCCACAGCGGTGCGCCCGTCCAAGCGAGCACCCAGATTACTAAAATCGCGAAAAGCAGTAGCGTTGTCACCGACATATCGCTTGGTCCCAGCCTAGTCTCAATTCAACCGAAACGTACTTTAGCACGCGTATGGGTGAATGAATTCTGGATTGAAGCGCCGCATTTACACCAACCCTTGCAGCCACTCAACCACCCGCGTTTCAACAAACTTCTAAACCGAGCTACCCTTCTTTGCTGTTTGCCCTAAAATGAAGGAAGCGGCCCTTCGATCTTGCGTTAGCACTACAAGCGATCGGTTATGAGGAACACCTATTCATTCAGCGCCCCCATAGTGGCGCCTCCACGAGACAAAGAATAATGATTTTAGCCAGACGCTGGGACCTATCCGGCATTCCTACTGTAGCAATCGGCTGTTGGATTGGCAGTCTCGTCACCTCATCAACATTTTGGAGCGTATTGATTGGAATACCCGCTCTAATACTAATCGCCGCGGGCTGTGCAATTGTCCTTTGGCGGGGAGATCCACGACCTTCCCAGTATCAAGGGCTGGCTGGCATATGGATTGCCTTATTGGCGCTGCCATCTGCGTTTTATACTGGATGGGGTGCGCTATTAATACTCGCTCTAGCGCTAACGGCCTTAGCTGTCAGCGGCTGGCAAGGCCTACGCGATATGCCTCGCGGGCCGACAGCGCCGTACCCAGAAGTCAGCCTAGCGCTGTGCCTTAAATGCGGTATCGACCAAGCAATGCTCGCGCTCTTTATGCTGCTACCGACGCTTATTGCACCGGAAGACGCCGATCGAATTGCAGCAGAAGCCAAAGCCGCTCTTGAAGTTTTTCGCAAAAATGGCTGGGACAAAGACCCGGCAAGTTTTCACAAGCGGCCTGTCGCCCCAGAAAGCGTGCATTTCACCCCTCGTAAAGTGCGCGGATATAGCTTTGAGCAAATGCGTTTCACCTCTGGTTACACGCCTCATCCGGAACTTCCAGGCGGAGACCGCTATGCTGGATTTCATGCCAACCGAGAAGTAAGCGGCACCGTTTTCCGCCATGCTGACAAAAGCAGGCCATGGCTAGTATGTGTTCACGGATATGGCATGGGGGTTCCGCAAATCGATTTTGAAGCATTCAACCCACAGCGCCTGCATCACGAACAGGGTTACAACCTGCTGATGCTGACACTGCCACTACACGGCGTGCGAAAAACTAGCTGGCTAAGTGGTGATCGTTATATGTGTGGCGACTTACTCGATACCTTCAACGCGCAAGCTCAAGCCACCTCAGACTTGCGCCAAGGTTTAGCCTGGGTTCGTCAGCAGGGCGACAGCGACGATGCACCTGAAATTCGCGTTATCGGCTTCTCTCTCGGCGGCCTCAACGCTGCGATCTTGGCCGCGCTGGATCCGGAGATCGAACAAGTCATTGCAGTCGTTCCGCTGAGTGATATTGCCAATGTATTTTGGCATCACTCGCCCTCTTTCTTGCTTCAGGCCTATGTGGACGCTGGAATCAACAAAGCCGACGCGCAAACCTTATTTGCCCCGATCAGCCCTTTGCAGATGCCTGTTGTTGTGCCAAAAGAGAAACGCCTTATTATCGCTGGGCGTGGTGACATTATTATTCCACCTAACGTGGTCTGCGACCTCTGGGAGCATTGGGATAGGCCAGCAATCAATTGGTTTAACGGCTCTCACATGAGCTGCGCCGCAGAGAAAGAATCCAATTCAGTTATACGAAAAGCGCTTAGCCAATAGACACTATTCGGCGGTGGTTAAGCTAGTCGCCGCCGAATCCCTTGCAAGCTGCTAAAATGTCGCCTTTTCCTCTATCGGCCTCGCCCCTGTGTCTTCAGATTCAAACACTCCTAAAATTCAACGCATCAAAACTGGCCAATTTGAACGCCGCAGCAGCATGGCAAAAGCCGGAGCGGTAGCCAGCGCCAAACTAGCCGCCAACTCGGTTGGCAGCCTGTTTGTTGGCAAAGAAAAGCGCAAGCAACGGCGTAAAAATGCGCTCAATAAGCAAACCCTATATCTGGTTGGGCAGCTAGGCGAACTGAAGGGCAGTGTGGTAAAAGTTGGCCAAATGATGGCGCTGTATGGGGAGCACTTTCTCCCTGACGAAATCACCACGGCGCTACACACGTTGGAA
This sequence comes from Gammaproteobacteria bacterium, assembly GCA_047614865.1. Taxonomy (GTDB): domain Bacteria; phylum Pseudomonadota; class Gammaproteobacteria; order JAPPPA01; family JAPPPA01; genus JBLHFB01. The sequence goes on from JBLHFB010000043.1 coordinate 3,455, forward strand.
GACAAAACAGTGGCACTTGAATGGAGCGCCATTCAAGTAGCGATAGAAGAACAACTCGGCGACAAAATTCACGAGTTCGATATTGATCCCGACCCGATAGGCGCGGCTTCGTTAGCGCAGGTTCACCGCGCGACTCGCAAGTCCGACGGTAGAAAACTGTGCATCAAAGTTCAGTACCCTGGAGTCGCTGCCGCAATCGACAGTGATATTGAAGCCATGGCCGGATTACTGAAGCTGACAAAGATGGTTCCGCGCGGCCCCGACTTTGACAACTGGCTCGATGAAATTCGCACCATGCTCCATCAAGAAGTCGACTACTTGGCCGAGAGTGCCATAACTGAGCGCTTTCGCCAGCGGCTAATTGATGACCCTCGATTCGTTGTCCCCGAAGTCCTCAGCGAATATTCAAGCTCGCAGATCATGGTGATGAGCTGGGAAGAAGGCGCAGAAGTAACTAGCGATGCCACCGCACAGTTGCCGCAGGAGCGCCGCAATCAAATCGCCCTGAGCCTGTTGGATTTGTTCTTTAACGAATTCCTCAATTGGAAAGAGTTACAAACCGATCCGAACTTTGGCAATTACCGAATCCGTATAAATGACGACGGAAACGATCAACTTGTGCTGCTCGATTTTGGCGCAGTTAGAACGTTTCCAGATCACTTTATCGACGCCTTCCGCGACGTAGCAGAAGGCGCTTTCAAACGCGATCAAGATCAGGTAATTCGTGGCGGAGTAGCGCTAAACTTTATGCGCGCCGACACCCCCCCAGACGTTTTGCAATCATTCGCCAAAGTCGCTTTTAGAGTGATGGAGCCGTTTGTAAATGACCAGCATTCTCCCGTGCCGGAGCAGTTTCAAACCGATAGTGGAAAGTATTGCTGGTCCGCTAGCGACCTTCCGAAAAGAATAGCCGGCCAAGCGGGCGGGGCGGCACTATCCAGGCACTTTAGAGTCCCCCCTCAAGAATTTCTTTTCTTCATACGCAAACTAGTAGGGGTGTACACGTTTGTTGCCGTAGTCGGCGCTGAAATCAATGCTGCGCCGGTGCTAGACCAGTGGCTAAGCCGAACAAAGCCCTCCAGAATTGGCTAAAAAAAAGCAGGTATCGCGCAACTTTTCGCAGCGACAGAGCCGTTGCGAATAAACGAGTGAATTTTATTTTTACCGACCGGCAATCCCCCTCACTTAATTATATTTGCAACTAAACCATATACTTGCCTACGATTATTAGAAAACATGACTGGGCGTCATATGTGACGGGCGGGTCATATGTTGCAGTGCAGGATTCTTTTTTTGTTTCAAACGCGTATTCTCAGCGCTCTCAGATAGCCCACATCGCTGAGAACGCACGATCAAATTGATTTTCCAAGTCGACAGAACCAAGTCGGGAATTGGGCAAGGTGTGAGAGTCAAATGGATTTATCCATTTGGAGGAGCAAAAAAGCCGCAACATAGCGGTAATTACAAAATGTAGTAGAAACTACATAACAGGGACGATGCGGTAGTAACAGATTCGGAGAGGGATCTGCGACTGTCGTCTCAGCTCATAAACATAATAATAAGAGTGAGACACTCAACTGAGACACCAGCCTTATGGCTGGTTTTTTTTTGCCCAATAAAGTACCCTTTCGCGCCGAGCGCGGAGGCTTTCGCGCACTAATACCACTGCATTTAGGCTCGTTATGCTGCGCCAAACTGAAGATCTGCGGATTCGTGATATTCACGAAATCAGCTCCCCCGAAAAAGTCCAATCAGAACTCCCCCTGAGCGCCAACGCTTCAAGGGTTACGAGTACTGGTCGTCTTGCCATTCATAACATCCTTCACGGACAAGATGATCGCTTGGTTGTTATTTGCGGGCCCTGCTCGATACATGACCCATTGGCGGCGATTGAATACGCGAAAAAGCTAAAATCACTTGCAGACGACCTGGCCGAGGACTTACTTATTGTGATGCGGGTTTACTTTGAAAAACCACGCACTACCGTCGGCTGGAAAGGCCTGATCAACGACCCAAATTTGGACAATAGTTTCGACATTAATAAGGGCGTGCGTGTTGCACGTCAGCTGCTTTTAGATATCAACGAAATCGGCTTGCCAGCAGGAACCGAGTTTCTTGATTTGATATCTCCACAATACTTCGGCGACTTAATTGCCTGGGGCGCTATTGGTGCGCGTACCACTGAAAGCCAAGGACACCGGGAATTGGCTTCAGGCCTGTCTTGCCCAGTCGGCTTTAAGAATGGCACAAGTGGAAATATTAAGATTGCAGTCGATGCAATTGGCGCGGCTAGTCGTCCGCACCACTTCCTATCAGTAACCAAGTCTGGCCATTCAGCGATTGTAGCCACCGAAGGCAATGAAGACTGCCATGTGATTTTACGCGGCGGAAAACTGCCAAACTTTGATTCTGAGAGTGTCAGCGCTGCGTCAGACGTACTTGAGGCCGCCAAGCTGCCCGCCAGCCTGATGATCGACTTCAGCCACGCCAACAGCCTTAAACAACATAAGAACCAGCTTAACGTCAGCAGTAACGTAGCAAAGCAGCTAGAAAACGGCGAACAACGCATTTCTGGCGTCATGATCGAAAGCCACCTTATCGAAGGCAACCAGCAAATGGTTGAGGGCCAAGAACCCACTTACGGCCAAAGCATTACTGACGCTTGTATTGGCTGGGATGACACTGAAACTGTTCTTCGCCAGCTGGCGGCCGCGGTTTCAGCTCGTCGCCAAAGTAAATAATTTCTCCCATTATCTCGATAGATACGTCCCACCTAGGAACAGTCAAATGATTAAACCACATGGCTCAGAAAGACTAAATCCGTTGTTTGTAGCAGATGCTACTCAACGTGCCGCACTCATAACAGAAGCCGCCAGCCTACCTACTTTGCTGCTTAACTCCGCAGCAGCGGCCAATGCAGTAATGCTTGGTGCTGGTTACTTCAATCCGCTAAGCGGTTACATGAACAAAGCAGATTCATTGTCTGTAGCTGAGAAGCTGCACACGGTTGACGGTTTGTTCTGGCCTGTTCCGGTTGTTAACCGCAACAACAACGTCGACGGCATTGAAGTCGGCACACGTATCGCATTGACCGATCCAAATGTCGATGGCAACCCTGTACTTGCGATCCAAACTGTTGAAGCGATCGAAGAAGTATCAGACGAAGAAGTAGCCACAATGGCCAAGCAAATATTTGCCACTGAAGATGCTTCTCACCCGGGTTACGCTACCTTTGTTGGCTTGGGCAAATTCCAAATCTCTGGCCCTATCCAAGTGCTGAGCTACAGCTACTTTGAAGCGGAATTCCCGGACACCTTCCGCACTGCCGTGCAGATTCGTGATGAAATCGCTGCTCGCGGCTGGAATAAAGTAGTGGCCTTCCAAACTCGTAACCCAATGCACCGCGCTCACGAAGAGCTATGCCGTATGGCGTACGAACAACTTGGCGCTGACGGCATCCTAATTCACATGCTGCTAGGAAAATTGAAGCCAGGGGATATTCCTGCTCCAGTTCGTGACGCTTCAATCCGCAAGATGGTTGATTGCTACTTTCCAGAAAACACCGTGATGGTAACCGGCTACGGTTTTGACATGCTGTACGCTGGCCCTCGCGAAGCTGTTCTTCACGCCCTCTTCCGCCAAAACACCGGTTGCACCCACTTTATTGTTGGCCGTGACCACGCTGGTGTTGGCGATTACTACGGTGCGTTTGACGCTCAAACAATTTTCGACGAACAAGTGCCTGCCGGCTCACTGGATATAGAAATCTTCAAAGCCGACCACACCGCATGGTCTAAGAAGTTAAACCAAGTAGTTATGATGCGTGATGCACCAGATCACGGCCCTGAAGACTACGTACTGCTTTCAGGAACCAAGGTGCGCACCATGCTTGCGGCTGGCGAAGACTTACCAGAAGAGTTTTCACGCCCAGAAGTGGCGAAAATATTGATGGAATACTATCAACAAGCGGGCTAGTTCCCGTTTTTCCCTGTTGATAACTGCCACTGTCTAGTTCTTAGCCAGCGGCTAAAAGCCCCACCCAGCGTGGGGCTTTTTTGTTGTGCAATGGTTATCCACAAGCTTGCACACATAATCCGTGGATAAATCCTAAGTTATTCACATTGTTGGTTTTTCACACAATGCAAATCTCGCTTCAGCAAAAACTCGACGGCATCTTCAGCGTCGCTTTCAAACCACGATTTAGCTGAGCCATTTCTGAAGCTATACCCCCAGCTGTCCATATCTTGCATCGCCTCTTCGGAAGAGTAAGACGGCATTTTGTCGGCTAGTAGTATTTGTAGATAACAGACCGCATTTTCCTCTACATCCGTTCCACCGGCGTCGGTATGCACGGCTTCTTTGCGCTGCTGGTCCATACAAATGTAATGACAGGCTTCATGTAGGGCCGAATGAACGGGAGTGTCATCCCTAAGAAGCAAGCGGCTCCCAATTAGGCCCGCTTCCTCTTCTCCCCAGTAACTTCCCGGAATTGCACTGCCGTCGGCAACTATTTGTATTTCCAAACCATATGGCCCAAGCAATTCGACAAGTTGCGAGAGAGGTATATCTTTAACGATCTTCATTGCGGTATTTTGCATCATGCAATCCACGATAACCCTGAGATTTCTATTCCAAGGTTAATCGGCGCATTGGTGCGGAAAATAATAAATAGAGGGGCGCGCATGTTCAGCAACTTAAGAACCCGACAACAACTGTCTAAAAAAGACTTCAAACGTCTACTTCCAGCTCTGCGCGCAAAGCTCTTGGAGCTGCAGCGAACATTGAAAGAAAGCAAGACGCCGGTGATTGTATTGTTTGCAGGGGTCGATGGCGCTGGGAAACATGAAATGATTAATTCGCTGAACGAATGGATGAACCCCGGTTGGATTGTTACTCGCGCTTACGGCAAACCGTCAGACGAAGAAAGCCAACGTCCGGATTGGTGGCGCTATTGGCGCGACCTGCCACCCAAAGGCCAAATAGCCTTATTCCAAAGCGCGTGGTATTCCAAACCATTGCTGGATTACGTAGGCCGGCGAAGCGACGAGAATGAGTTTTACCAAGCATTAGAGCATATTGAAACCAATGAAAGAATGCTCACCGATGGCGGCGCGTTAGTCATTAAGTTTTGGCTGCATCTCAGCAAAGACGACCAGCTAGATCGCTTTCAAAAACTAGAATCCGACCCAAAAACCGCATGGCAGGTTATAGAAAAAGACTGGGCAAACTGGGCGCGCTATGACCGTTTTATGGACGCTGCCAACTTACTGATTAGCGCTACCAACAAACCCGACTCGAAATGGCACATTATTGACGGCTTCGACGAGAACTGGCGCAGCGTTGAGGTAGCCAACGTCTTATCGGAAGCCATTGCCGAGCACCTAGAATCACCCTCTACAGCAAGCGAGCCACTAGCACGCGGGCACGCCGGCACGCGTTTCGCCGATGCCGACATGAGCACTACCATCGAGAAAAAACAATACAAAAAGGAGCTTAAGCGGCTTCAGGCAAAACTCGCTAGGCTGCACCGCAAAGCCAATCAGCTTGGCATTTCAACTGTTTGTGTTTTTGAGGGTTGGGATGCGTCAGGTAAAGGCGGTGCTATTCGTCGACTCATTCACTCGATGGAAGCGCGCCATTACCGTGTGATTCCAATTGCAGCGCCAACCGACGAGGAAAACGCTCAACACTATTTGTGGCGGTTCTGGCGCCACCTTCCCCGCGACGGCAAAGTCACGATTTTCGATCGCAGCTGGTATGGCCGGGGATTAGTAGAAAGAATAGAAGGGTTCTGCAGCGAAGAAGATTGGCAGCGTTCATATAACGAGATCAACGAATTCGAAGCCTCACTCACCGATCACGGCACGGTGGTATGCAAATTCTGGCTACACATCACGCCAGAAGAACAACTTAAACGATTTGATGACCGCGCCTTAATTCCCTACAAGGCATGGAAGCTAACTGATGAAGACTGGCGTAACCGTGAGAAATGGGACGATTACGCGCTAGCGGCGGAGGATATCTTTGCCAACACTAGCGAGGAAAGCGCTCCTTGGACAATCGTGCCGGCTAACGACAAACGTCTTGCTCGACTGAACGTCTTAGAAACCGTTTGCACTCGTTTAGAAAAAGCCTTGAAATAAAAACGGCGGCACCATGGCCGCCGTTTTCTTTAAACCCTTTCAGTTGATCTAGCAGCAGCTTTCGCTAGTCGTGGTAGTGATCTGCACACCACCTAGGGTTTCGCCAGCAGGACGCTGAGTACCGGACAAACAACAGCTCGATGTCGGCTCTTTGAGTTCTGCTGGGGAAATCCCAACAAAGTCGTCCTTCATTGGGCCAGTGGTTAGGAAGTTATACGTACGCTCACTCACCGCCATTCGTTCGCCTTTAGGGTAAACGTACCCGTCATTGTCGCGTACTTCAGTAAACATACCTTTGTAGATAACCGCGTGGCCGCGATCATGGCGGCCTTCATCGCTGCGTTTGGTTGCAGTAATGGTGACCGAACGGAACTCGATCCCTTCAACCACCTGCCAAGGAGTGGCATCCCATTTGTCGTAGCTTACTGCTGAGAATCCAGCATCCGAAAACGCATCAAGAAAATCCTTTTCAAAGTACGCGCCGGAGATGCAGCCACTCCAAAGGTAGCCATCGTCTTTCAAGTGTTGCGGCACACGCTGATCGGAAACAATGTCAGAAATTGCTACGCGTCCACCCGGCTTAAGTACTCGGAAGATTTCTTTGATCATTCCATCGCGGTCGCCTTCGCCGACCAAATTCAACACGCAGTTTGAAACCACTAAATCGACAGAGTTGTCTGCAATCATCGGCGTGGTTTTACGGAAGCTGGCTTGCCATTCCTGCAGGGCTAAATAGTCTTCGGCATTGGTGACCGGGCTGACAGCCAGCCTGCTTTCCATTTCGCCGACGTCTAGCGCAAGATCTTGGATAAAGCCTTTGTGAAAGGTAACGCGATTGCCACCCAGCTTTTCAGCCATTTCTGCTTGAGCGCCACGGGCCAAGGCAAGCATGTCTGGGTTTATGTCGACCCCATGGACATGGCCTTGCTCGCCGACTAGTTGGGCCGCCATATAGCAAATTTTACCGCCACCCGAACCAAGGTCTAGTACCACGTCGCCTTCTTGCACGTAACGGCTAGGATCACCACAGCCGTAGTCGCGCTCTACGATTTCTTTGGGCAAAATTTCTAGCAGTGACCGGTCGTAATCCACCGGACAACACAAAGCAGGTTCTACTTCCTGTGCGCCACCGGAGTAACGCTCTAAAACGCTGTTATCTACTTTCATTTTATTTCCTTAATTTTTTATTCGTAGA
>JBLHFB010000044.1:0-10584 GCA_047614865.1 Gammaproteobacteria bacterium
TGGGGTGGAGACTCGGTACCGAGCAAGGATCTTGGAGTGCTCATCCATCACCACGCCCTCAATCTTAGTGCCGCCTAGGTCAATCCCAATCCGCATGTGCCGATTCCTTGTTAAGCTGTGGCCCAATTCTACATTGGATGGAGCAGTCCTAAATGACCCTTACAAAGAAGGTCGTGTTGGCCATGGTGGCAGGCATAACCGTTGGTTGTGTGATTAATTTGTTTGGACTTCAGAACGGCTTGATCGGCGTTTGGTTTGTCGACGGGATTTTCGATTTCGGCGGCGCTATATTCGTTAAGTCGCTGAAGCTAATGGTTATTCCAATTGTGTTCTTCTCGCTAGTCTGCGGAGTCGCAGCACTAGGAGCGAGCGCCAAGATGGGGCGTCTCGCCGGCGAAACGTTGCTGCTGTATGTCGGCACCACATTTATTGCCCTCACCTTAGCCGTTTCCATAGCGCTGATAATTAGCCCAGGTGTTGGTGCCGATTTAGGCAGCTATCCCGCATTTTCTGGCAAAGAGTCGTTGCCGATTAAAGACGTGCTGCTCGGGATGTTCCCTCAGAACCCAGTGGAAGCGATGGCCGATGGCAAAGTGCTGCAAGTCATTGTTTTTGCGATCTTGATGGGCTTAGGAATCAGCCTAAGCGGCGAAGCAGGGCAGCGAATACTCCGTCCGATTGAAGACATCAACACCGTGGTTATGAAGATGATCATGTTGATTGTTGAACTCGCCCCGTTTGGAGTGTTCTTCCTGTTGGCAGAAACCTTCTCCAAAGTCGGCTTTGCTGAGATTGGCTCACTAGCCAAATACTTCTTCACCTTACTGTTTGTATTGCTAGTGCATGCCTTAGTGGTCTATCCGATCATCCTGAAGACCTTTAGTGGTCTTAGGCCAATCCAATTCTTCAAGAACATTCGTCCTGCGACATTGTTTGCCTTTGGCACTGCCTCAAGCGCCGCGACCATGCCGGTAACCTTGAGTGTTGTAGAAAAGAGAATGGGCGTCGACAACCGAGTCGCGTCTTTTAGCATTCCGCTAGGTGCAACGATCAATATGGATGGCACGTCGATGATGCAGGGCGTCGCGACGATCTTTATCGCTCAAGCGATTGGACTGGATTTAACCATGGCTCAGCTAGCAATGGTTATTCTGACTGCGACCTTAGCCTCAATTGGTACTGCGGCGGTTCCGTCAGCTGGCTTAGTGATGCTAACGGCTGTCTTCACCCAAGTGGGCCTGCCGGTTGAAGCGATCGGCGTAATTTTTGGTGTGGACAGACTGCTTGATATGACACGAACCGCGGTCAACGTAACCGGCGATGCAATGGTCACCACTATTGTGGCTAAGCGCCATGGGATGTTTGACCAAGCCGTATTCGACGACGATTCAGACCTTAACGAAAAAACCTAGAGACTAAGACCTTGGAAATTCATGGCTACTGCGATGAAAAATTCGCTGCTGTTAGAGATCGTTTTGAGAAAAATTTCGACGAATACCCTGAAATAGGTGCCTGTTTCGCCGCGTCTGTCGATGGCGAAATGGTGATTGATCTTTGGGCTGGCCACACCAGCAAAGAACGCGACCAAGAATGGCAGCAAGACACCTTGGTTAACGTCTGGTCCACCACCAAAACCATGACTTACCTTGTCGCATTAATGCTCGATGATCGTGGCGAATTGAGTCTTGAAGCGCCGGTGTCGCAGTACTGGCCTGAGTTTGGCGCGCACGGAAAAGACAAAATCACCGTTGCACAAATTTTATCGCACCAAGCCGCTGTGCCGGGCTGGAGCGAACGCACACCCGTTGAAGCGCTTTATGATTGGGACAGCGCCGTGTCCTATCTGGCTAACTCTAAGCCATGGTGGGATCTATCCAAGCCTACATGCGGTTACCACGCGCTGAGCCAAGGATTTCTGATTGGCGAAGTCGTGCGCCGCGTAACCGGCAACACAATCGGCCGCTGGTTTGCCGATCAAGTGGCAAGCAGAGTGAATGCCGATTTTCATATTGGTATTCCCGCTGATCAGCATTCGCGGATTGCGACTATCTACAATCCGCCCGACCCAAGCGCCTTAGTGGCGATGATGAAAGGCCAAACGCTCGCGGCTCCTGTATTTGGCTATATGCCAGCTGGTGCCAAGCAGGCTTCCTCTAGGGAATGGCGAGAAGCTGAAATACCGGCGGCAGGCGGGCAGGGCAATGCGCGCTCGGTGGTTCGTGCCCAAACGGCTTTAGCTAATGATGGTAAAGCTTTTGGTGTTGAGCTGTTGTCCGCGAAGGGTGCTGCGCGAGCAGGCGAATTACAAATTTCCGGTATGGACTTAGTCCTCGGAAACCCCGTGGAATACTGCATGGGTTACGCTCGCTCCAATCAACATATGCCGCATAGCCCAAACCCCGAATCATTCTTCTGGTGTGGTGCTGGCGGCTCAACTATCGTGATCGACCCGTCTGAACGGCTTTGTTATTCCTATGTGATGAATCAAATGCTGCCGTCGATTGTCGGTGAAGGCCGCGGATACAAACTAGGCGACGCGGTTTACCAGTCGATATAAAAACTCATTTAGGAAGAAACCTATGAGCGAGACAATCCAAGGGAGCTGCCTTTGCGGCGAAGTGAAATTTGAAGTAACCGGCCCGTTTAGAGCGTTCTATCTATGCCATTGCTCGCGTTGCCAAAAGGCCAGTGGAAGCGCCCACGCCAGTAACATCTTTGGCCCAGCATCGGCACTCACTTGGATTTCGGGTGAAGACCATATCAGTCACTTCAAGCTGCCAGACACTCAGTTCTTCGGAACTCACTTTTGCAAAACCTGTGGCTGCCCAGCTCCGATCAAGAGTGATGAAATCGATATGGCAATGATTCCGGCTGGCGCCTTGGAATCTGATCCTGGCAAAGCACCGGATTTCAACATCCAGTGGGATAGTCGTGCTGCATGGTCAGACAGTGGTCGCGCCGCTGAATGCTTAGCGGAAATGCCTGCGCGATAGTTAGGCGTAACGCCTCAGTCTCTCAGCAACCCTTCTTGAGCGATTGAGGCAAGCAGGCTGCCTGCTTGGTTGAATATCTCACCGCGGTTGAAGCAGGTTCCGGCATTGGCGGTTGGGGATACTTGGTCGAAGAATAGCCAGTCTGTGCAATCAATCGGCCGATGGAACCAGATCGCGTGATCTAGGCTGGTTCCGTCAATTTGGCTTACCCACCAATTCAAGCCGTGCACGCGGATTGAGCTGTCCAGTAGGTAGTAGTCACTCATAAATGCGAACAGACAGTCTTGAAGCACCGGCGTTAGGCCTTCACTTTCACCTACGTAGCGAATCCAGGCAGGATTCTTTTCTGACATTGGAATGGGTTTGTCGAACGGCTGTGGGTCTGGCAAACGCGTTTCTAGCGGCAGATTAAACCAGTTTTCCATCCCTTTACGCATTTCCAAGCCAGAGGCTTTGAGAAGCTCGACTTCGTCTGGGTACTGCAACGGGTCGGGGAGTGGCTTGGGAATCGGTCGCTGATGTTCTGGGCCGATGATTGGCTGTTTAAACGAGGAGATCTGGTGATAAATCACTTTGCCGTTTTGCAGGATTTCTACTTGGCGCTGGCAGAAGGCTCGGCCATCTCTCATTCGTGTGACACGAAACTGCAGCGGTGCATTAGCAAAGCCCGGGCGCATAAAGTAGCTGTGCAGGGAGTGCACCCGGAAACCTTCTGAAACACTGTGATAAGCCGCACGCAGCGCCTGCGATACCAGCTGGCCACCATACAAGGTGTGGCCGTAATCAAAAGGCTGGCAGTGCTCAAACTGGTCATTGCCAGTTTGGCTTAGATTGAGTAAATCTAGAATCATAGTGTGGTTATCAGAGTAGGCAGCCAGCTTGGTTACTTATTATTGCTTGGCGCAGATAAATTTAGCCGCCGACACTATCACAGCCGTTGCCGTTGCTTGTTAGCCCTTGGGCCAAAACCCTTTGTAGCCGTCGCGTATTTTGCCGGAAAACCACTTAGGGAACAGACGGCTCAGACGGTCAAATTTGACCGCTGATTTGCCGATTAGAATGCGTTGTTCGTTGGTTTTTACACCGGCTAATATGATCCTAGCGGCTTCTTCTGGAGTCACTTCCTGAATCGCTTTTTTAGATACGCGGCGCATCTCAGGGGTGTCCATTTTGCCGCGATAGCGTGCCGAATCAGATACGTTGGTTGCAATTCCGCCGGGGTAAACCACTGATACACCGACGTCTACGTTGTCGAGTTCCAGTTCTAGTCTGAGTGTGTCGCTGTAGCCACGAACGGCAAACTTAGCGGCATTGTAAGCGCTTTGGCTGGGCATTGAAATCAGGCCAAACAGGCTGGAGATGTTGACAATACTGCCGCGCTCGCCCGCTTGTTTAATTAGTGGCAAGAATGCTTTTGTGCCGTAAATCACGCCCCAAAAATCGACATCCATAATCCATCTGAGGTCTTCAAAGCTGGTTTCTTCTGCGGTGCAAGCCAAGTTAACCCCGGCGTTGTTAAACACCATGTTTACTTTGCCGTGCTCGGCGACTGTGGTTTCCGCCCAAGCGAAGACTGCTTCTTGGTCGGTGACGTCTAGTGAAGTGGTGGTGACGGTAACGCCGCTAATCGAGGCGGCGGTTTCAGCGAGGCCTTCAGCGTTGATGTCGGAAAGGGCTAGGTGGCAGCCTTTCTCGGCAAGGGATTGTGCCAAGGCGCGGCCAATGCCCGAACCGGCACCGGTAATTGCGGCGACTTTATTTTGGAAAGTATTCATCGTCGAATAGTGTCACGTAATGGTGAAATTTATAGTCACCGAGGTGACGCTTTGCCACGAATTTTTTACTCTACGAGTGAGTGCTTAGCTTATGTCGCTTGCGTCGTGGCGTTCGATAACCCGTAATTCTTCTGGGCCCCAAGGACGATTTACACGAATTCCACGTTGTACTGCAGGGCGTTTGGCGATTTCCTGAGCCCAGCGCTGTACGTTTTCGTAGCTTTTAACCTGCAAAAACTCTTCTGAGTCATATAACTCGCCTAGAGCAAGCGCGCCGTACCAAGACCAGGTGGCGATGTCGGCAATGCTGTATTCCTCGCCCGCTAAGTATTTTGTTTCTGCAAGGCGGCGATCAAGAACGTCCATCTGGCGCTTGATTTCCATCGCGAAACGGTTAATCGGATACTCCATTTTGGTGGGAGCGTAGGCGTAGAAATGGCCAAAGCCACCGCCCAAGTAGGGTGCGCTGCCCATCTGCCAGAAAAGCCAATTTAAGGTTTCCGCTCGGATCGCTGGATCAGTCGAGATCAATTCACCAAACTTCTCGGCCAAGTGCAGCAGAATAGAGCCCGACTCAAAAACCCGTGTTGGCTTGTCGCCGCTGCGATCAACCATCACAGGAATTTTTGAGTTGGGATTAGCTTCTACATAGCCACTTGAAAACTGATCACCTTCAAAGATATTCACAAACCAAGCATCGTATTCAGCCCCTTCATGCCCAAGGGCTAGAAGCTCCTCAAGCATGACGGTGACTTTTACCCCGTTTGGGGTGGCGACCGAGTACAACTGAAGAGGGTGCTTACCCACCTGTAGTGCTTTCTCATGGATTGGACCAGCGATAGGGCGGTTGATGCTGGCAAATTTGCCACCGCTCTCGGTGTCCCACGTCCAGACTGCTGGTGGGGTGTAGTTCTCTTCGTTGCTCATAGCTGAATCCGGCTTGTTGTTTAGCTAAGAAGCGAGGCAGCCGAGCTGCCTGCTTGCTTAATCGTTGCTGTGAAGGCTTTGGTTAAGTCCGCCCCAATCGGCTTTCGACTGAATGGCTTCAACCGCGCCAGTTTGGCTGTTGCGACGGAATAAAAGGCCTGGCTTGCCAGATAGGTCTTTGGCTTTAACAATGTCGCCAGTTTCCAGCAGAACTTTGGTGCCAGCGGTAACGTATAGACCCGCTTCCACGGTGCAGTGATCGCCCAGTGAAATACCGATACCGGCGTTAGCCCCGAGCAAGCTGTGCTCGCCAATCGCGTTGGTTTGTTTGCCACCGCCAGATAGCGTGCCCATGATAGATGCGCCAGCGCCGACGTCCGAGTTTTTACCAACGATTACGCCCGGTGTTACGCGGCCTTCAATCATTGATTCGCCGAGTGTGCCAGCGTTGAAATTAACAAAGCCTTCGTGCATCACGGTTGTTCCAGACGCAAGGTGTGCGCCAAGACGGATACGCGAAGCGTCGCCAATACGAACGCCGCTTGGGATCACGTAATCAACCATGCGAGGGAATTTGTCTACAGAGTCTACTTGGAAGTGCTGATTTTCTAGCTTAGAACGCAATGCAATTACACGGCTAGGAAGTACAGGACCGACTGAAGTCCACGCTACATTCGGCAATAGGCCAAAGATGCCATCGAGATTGATGGTATTCGGAGGCGTAGCACGCTCAGATAGTAAGTGAAGGCGTAGGTAAGCATCTTCAGTTGATTTGGCTGGCTCTTCGGTGTTGATTTCAATCGTTACGAAGTCGTCGCTTAATATTCCGAGCGTCAATGCAGGGCATGAGCGAGAAATCTTTTGGTTGTCTGGTGCAAACCAAGTGTCCACAGTTTGGTTTGATTCGGCATCAATATAACGGTGGCCAATACGCTCAATAATCATCTAGTTTTACTCAGTTGTGTTTGTTTGGGGGAGGGAGGTGGCTATTCTAAAGGCTTAAGCCGACCAAAAAAACCGTCAACGCGTTCAATTTGTCCGTCAGAATTTAGAGTGGCTACATCAAAGCCATGAATTAGGATTTGGCCGTTTAAGGTTATCTCCCATTCGTACCGGTAGCGGCTGTTATGGCCGTCTACATTGCTCGCCAAAGATAGTTCGGCCGAGCCGTATTTACTATGAAAGCCACGAACGTTTTCTTCTAAGGCATCGCGGCCAATATGTGAATGTTGCGGGTCTACCCACAAGCAATCGTCCGATACCGCGCGGTCTAGATGACCACGAATATCGTCGGGATTCAATTCGTTCCACATCAGCAGATAATGCTTTAGTGACTCGGGTATTTGACTGCTGGAATCCGGCATGAGCTTGTCCGTTATGGATAGGGGATCAATTTAGCCTACTTGGGCTGTGTAAGTCACTAGCGCTGTTAAGGATAGTGGCAGCCCTTGCTAGAAACCCTCAAGCACGATTTTCCCTCGTGCCGTGCCGCTCTCAATTTGGGCGTGAACTTGCTTAAGCGTGTCGGCATTAATTTTCCCTGCTACATCGGTAGCCGTAGAGCGGATACGACCACTGTCAACCAGCTCGGATAGCTTGTTCAGCAATACACGTTGTTGCTCGATATCGGATGTTTCAAAGAGAGATCGAGCAAACATAAACTCCCAGTGTATCGAGACAGCTTTTTGTTTAAACGGCATGATGCTGAATTCTGCGGGCTCGTCAATCAGTCCCATCCTGCCTTGAGGTGCTATTAGCTCGGCAATATCTGCCAAGTGTTGATCTGTTTGAGTGGTGGAGAAAACAAAGCCCGGTGCAGTGAGTCCAAGTTGTTTAACTTGCGGAGCCAAAGGCTGTCGGTGGTCAATCACATGATGAGCACCACATTCTTTCACCCAGTCTTGGGTTTCTGGGCGAGATGCCGTGGCAATTACCGTGAGATCGGTCAAAGCACGGAGTAACTGAATAGTGATAGAACCCACCCCACCAGCGCCGCCTATCACCAATATCTTGTCGCTACCTTCTGCTGTTGGCTTGTTCACGTCTAAACGATCAAACAACATTTCCCAAGCCGTAATCGCCGTTAGCGGCAGGGCTGCTGCTTCGGAAAAGCTCAGCGTTTTCGGCTTATGGCCAACGATTCGCTCATCCACTAGGTGGAACTCGCTGTTGGTTCCTGGGCGATTAATAGCACCGGCGTAAAACACCTCGTCGCCCCGCTTGAAGTGAGTAACTTCAGAGCCAACGACTTCGACAACTCCAGCCGCGTCGTATCCCAAGACAGCCCATTCTCCATCAATAGGTGGACGATTGTTCCGGACCTTGGCGTCGACCGGATTGACTGAAACCGCTTGAACGCGAACTAATAAATCACGGCCTTGGGGCGTCGGTGTGGGTAACTCAATATCTTTAAGAGAATGTGGCTGGTTTATTGGACCTGGGGCTCTATAACCGACTGCTTTCATGATGAATCTCAGTTGAATGGTTGCTTGCGAGTTAAGCGGCGGCGAGCTTGCTTACTTCGTTGAGAGAGAAAGAGGCCATGCTACCGTCTGTTGCCTTCATAAAGTCGGCGAGATGCCGACTTTTCATATGTTGCTTGGACAGACCACGGCTTTCCCAGTTTTCGTAGAAAAAGAATACCGCAGGGTTTTTGTTGTCTTGGTGCAAGTCGTACTGAATGCAGCCATTTTCTTGCAGAGTTGGCCCAACAAGTTTCAGAAGCTCTGACTTCACTAGTTCAATTTGGTCTGGGAGCGCTTCAATTCTGGCGATGATGGTTAGCTTTTCGTTCATTGTGTTTCACTGTGTTGCAGATAGGGGATGGGCAGCATAAGCCGACTAGGAAAAATGCGTAAGCACGCAGCAAACGGATACTGCCGAGGAGGGGATGAAGCGTCACCACTATGACTGTACAGAAGGATGTCCAGTGGTGGCGGCAGTGAGGTTAGCCAAAGCGAATCAAGAGGCGAAATTCCCCGCGATTCTTTATGCGCTGCCGGTGTAGGAGAAACCTGTTAACGGCAATGAGTTGACGCAGAATAAAATCGACAGCGGGTGAGTGATAGCAGTGAACTGCTATCACTCACCCGCTGCAATTAGCTTTCTTGCTCGGCAGTTTCCGTGGGCTTGTCCCAGCCGACTAAAGTTAGCGTTGCCAGCACCGCGATTGCCAGCCCAATCCACGGCGAAAATAGTGCTAAGGCTATGCCGATCAAGACAATGGTGCCGCGCTCGGTTGAGTTTTTAACCATCTCCATCGCCACGTAGGCACAGGCAAATCCGGTGAGCACCAAGGTCAGCGATAGCGCTACACCCATCAGCGGTTTTAGCCCCGTTAGTACCGGAAGCAAGAAGTAAATAAACGGCATGCCCATCATGTTAATCGAGCCAATACCGCCCATCAGGCTGTCCATTTGATCGCGGCCTTCTTTCCAGCGCTGAACCACAGCAACATGCATTCCAGTCCAGAGAGCTCCTTGGGTAGGAAACATCGGGCTGACCAATGCTAGAAGCGCGTTTCGAATGCCCACCGAAAGATGAGAGCGCGTGGGGTTTATGTCGATGGCTTCATCGGGTCTTTCAGACTGCGCTTCACGAATCACCGCATTCCCGGTTACCCAGTCACCGAACAGTAATACATAGGCAACCAAGGCCAAGGGAATAGCAGCTTGCAGCATGTCTAGGCTAGGCCAGCCGATAAAGAACGGCGACGTTTTCTCAATCGCATCTGCAAACGGTGGAATCGCAATTCCCCATTCAATCTCATAACTTACTTCGCCCACTAAGGGGCCAACAATTGCTGCAACAATAAACCCGGGAAGGAGCCCTAAGCTGGCAAGTATCGCCAGTGGCTTGTACTTTTGTTTTGCCAGCGCCATGGGTATCGAGAACATAAATATCAGGCAGACCGCACAGGCAATCGTAATCGTGATCGGCTGCTCGTTTAGGAACCGTGGGGCGTCGTCTACAAATACCTGTTTAAACGCCGCAATAGCAGCGCCCATAATCATTCCCGCTTTGAGCACCTGTGGCACCCATTCCATCAGCTTTTTGCCGATTCCTGTAACTCCAAAAATAAGCAGTAGGGCGGAAAAGTTTATAGCCAGTGCGGCCATCGCCTGAAAGCGTTCAACGGGCAACTCGTAGCCCTTTAAAACAAATGCCAATACCAGCGGCAGAACCGGTGTAATCCAACCCGGAGCATAGGGTTCGCCAAATACAAAAACCGACGAAATAATCAGCGTGGTGTGAATCATCGAGCAGGCGACTGCCTCTTCAAAACTTAAACCAAAATAGGCAGTGAGAATCGGCACCAGTGCCATGCCAGTGGCAGCAGAAACCAGTAAGCCTTGGACAAATTCTTGCCACTCAAGCTTCACGTGGATAAATGGAATGCGGGCGGTAAAAGGCCCCCACTTTATGCCGGGCTGAACGGCGCCGTGTGCTCGCTTCATAGCGATGTCTCCAACTTGGGTTTGCTCGGCTGAAGCCAAGCTATTTATTGTTGGTGTAGGTTGGACGCGTGGAAATAAAAATGCAAGTGGTAGCAGTAGCCCAAAAGCCAAGTCTGATGGTGTACCGACATGTTGGGGGCACACCACGTTCTGGTGATGAACATCATTACCGCTGGCTAGGTGGTTTGATTTGACGCGAGCAGTTGGCTCTCCACTTTGGGATGTATCACACAATCCTTTCTCATCAGTATGAGGCTATTCAAACTTAACTGGGAAAAGCAGTTCGCCTCTCAACTCAAGAAAAGACGTGTGTTTTCGCATGTTCCAAAAGGTTGCCGATCAGCGATTGGTCGAGACGCTTGGTAGCACTGATTATGTAGAAGCGTTCGAGGATCTCCTCAGTGCGGCCAATCACAGAGACGCCATATTGCC
>JBLHFB010000045.1:0-10510 GCA_047614865.1 Gammaproteobacteria bacterium
TGGGTTCGGCGTTCAACTATAAGAATCTCCGTCCTGCAGAACCAACCGGATTGCTTGGTTTCGACATCAGCGCCAACCTAACCTATACCCCTGTTGCCCACCAAGAAGACTGGGACGCAGCATTTAGTAGCAATGTAGACGCACTGGGTGCATTGGGTGTTAGCGCAGCGAAGGGCTTACCTTTCGGAATTGATGTAGGCGCCTACTACGGAATCATCCCAGACGAAGACATCAACTTTGTAGGTGCAACAGCCGCCTATTCACTCGCTGAAGGCAGCGTTTTTAGTCCGGCAATCTCAGTCCGCGGCTCGTTTACGGACGTTAGCGGAATTGACGATTTGGATTTGGACACCAAGTCATTAGAGATTTCTATGTCCAAAGGTCTAACGCTTGTCACCCCGTATATCGGTGCGGGCAAAGTTTGGGTGACCAGCACGCCCACTACTGCCTCACTAGGGGTAAGCGAAGAAAAGTTCTCGATGACTAAAGCATTCGGCGGCATAAAAATGGCCATTCCCGGCATCCAGTTCACCGCTGAAGTGGACAAAACTGGCGACGCAACTTCGTATAGCTTGCGCGCGGGCTTTGGTCTATAGCTAAGCTTTACAAAGATCTACTACAACAAAGCCCCTAAACTCTAGGGGCTTTGTTGTTTTTGTTCAGTGCACAATTTCGACTCGGCGACCTTTAGGGCGACCAAAGCTAGCTCGCGACTAACGTCCCCCGCAGTATCTCAAAACAAGCAATTCCAGCGGCCATTGCCACATTCATTGATGAATTATGGCCCTGCATTGGAATGTGAGTAGTGTGATCGCAAGCCGCAAGCAAAGCGGGATTTATTCCGGTGTT
This sequence comes from Gammaproteobacteria bacterium, assembly GCA_047614865.1. Lineage (GTDB taxonomy): Bacteria > Pseudomonadota > Gammaproteobacteria > JAPPPA01 > JAPPPA01 > JBLHFB01. Next base: position 850 of record JBLHFB010000045.1, read on the forward strand.
CTCGTTGCCCAATACAAGGCAAATCTTTTGCGCGCTGTCGAAATCTAGCGCTCGCACATCCACGCTGGTCGATGTAATTTCCAGAGCGACCAAGCAATAGCCGTCATTTTTGAGCTCGGATACCCATCTCGAATACTCGTCATGATATTCAAACGGCACATATTTATCGGCTGCGCGAGAAGTGATGCGTAGCTTGCGATTAGGTGGCGTCGGGCTACTGCCGGTCAACAAGATGCGCTCCACGCCCAAGGCATCGGCCATACGAAATAGGCTGCCGATATTACTCGGGTTATCAAGATCGTTGATTAGCAACTGCAAGCGATGGGGCTTCGGTGCAGGTTGATGATGCTGGTGCGCTAATTGAGTATTGTCGGAAATCGTCATTCTTCACTGAGTGGCGTAGCACTAATAAATTGATTTATCGGTAATTTGCTAATGATAGGATGCGATTTTTATTGGCATTGTACAAACAGGAAGTAAAAATGACTGACAATATTTACGCGGCACCGGAAGCTGGGGTGTCGGATACAAACAAGGAAACAGCGCCCCCGCCAGCACAATTTTACGTGGTCTCTCAACGCAAGTTCCTGACTTTGTATATCGCCACATTCGGGCTTTACGCTATCTACTGGCACTATAAAAACTGGGCTTACCAAAAAGCCGCCTTGAATCTCGATATCTGGCCAGTGGCACGCGGCCTGTTCAATGTTTTCTTTGTCCATGCTCTGTTCAGCACCGCGGGCGACCGCGTTTTCGGCGGTGGAAAGGTCTGGACATGGAACTCAAGCAGGCTAGCAACCGGCTGGGTTGCGCTTTGGCTAACTGACCGAATTCTAAACAGCCTAGCCCAGTCAGGCGCGATCTCAGCTGCCGCCAGCATGCTAGGTGTTATTGCAATGCCGCTCATGGCTTATATCGCCTATCAAGCACAGTGTGCCTTCAATACCGCTGAAAACGATCCCTATGGCGAGCGCAACAGCCAGTTCAGCTCCGTCAATCGTGTATGGATAGCCTTGGGTCTGTTACTTTGGACACTAAGCGCTGTCGGCGCTTACGCTACTTTGACCGCGACATAGCGATTAGTTAGCGCTTACGCACGTGATACATCGCTACTTGACCAAAGAGGTTCGGTAGAAGATTGGCGATCGCGTGCGGGGTGTGGGAGTGGCTGAGGACCAGCGGCTTGATCACTTCAATGTCTAAGTTGGCACACAGTGCTTCGAAATCCCGCACGGTGCAGAGGTGGATATTGGGCGTGTTATACCAACTATCCGGCAGTGCTTTGGTTACCGGCATGCGCCCACCTAGCAGCGAAAGGCGAGTGCGCCAGTTACCAAAATTAGGAAATGTAACAATTACTTCGCGGCCCACGCGAGTCATATCAAGCAGCAGCTTGTCTGGCTCGGCTACCATTTGCAGCGCATGGGTCATCACCACGTAGTCAAAATCATTCTCATCAAAGGCGTTCAGGCCCGAGTTTAAGTCAGCGTGCAATACGTTCACTCGCTTACGAACGCATTGGGTGACCTTCTCCATATTGACTTCAAGGCCGTAGCCGGTGACATTGCGTTCGTCTGCCAAATGGCGCAGCAGCGCGCCGTCACCACAGCCCAAGTCGAGCACCGATGAACCTGGTTTCACCCAGTTTGATATAACGTCCAGATCGGGGCGCAGGGTCATACTTGCTCCATCCATGCCGACAAAATATCGATGTATTGCGGAATATCCAACAGAAAATCATCGTGGCCAACCCGTGAGTCTAGGTCGGCGTAACTGACATTGCAGCCTGCATCGAGCATTGCCTTAACGATTTCTTTAGACCGCGCGGATGAGAAGCGCCAGTCTTCTTTAAATGACAGCACCAAGTTGCGCGCCTTAATCTGCTGACAGGCTTTCACCAAGTCTTGATCGTAATCACGAGCAGGATCAAAGTAGTCTAGGGTCTTGGTCAGCAATAAATAGCTATTCGCATCAAAGCGTTCGGCAAAGCGTTGCGCCTGATAGCGAAGATAACTTTCCACCTCAAAATCAACCCCATAGCCAAAGCTCAGCTTGCCTTCGGGGCGGGCGCGGCCAAACTTGGCGGCCATCGAGTCGTTCGATAGATAAGTGATATGGCCGACCATCCGAGCTATTGATAAGCCTTTGCTGGGGCGCGTGCCGTGCTTAGCGTAGTTGCCATCGTGGTACTCGGGGTCTGAACGAATAGCGGTCCGCGACACCTCATTGAAGGCGATATTTTGAGCCGACAACAGCGGTGCGGCGGCAATAATCGCCGTTGTTCGAATCCGGCCGGGCAAATCAATCGCCCACTGTAAGACCTGCATTCCGCCCATGCTGCCGCCGACTCCGGCGGCCCACTGAGTGATCCCCAGATAATCAGCCAGTAGCGATTGGCTGCGAACCCAATCTTGGATGGTTACGATCGGGAAATTACGACCATAAGGCTCTCCGGTGCTGGGGTTGGTTGAAAGTGGCCCAGTGGAGCCCATGCAGCTGCCGATATTGTTAACGCTAACCACGAAGAAGCGATTGGTGTCCACAGGCTTTCCCGGGCCAATCGCTACGTTCCACCAACCTGGCTTTTCAGCGCCCTGGTGATAACCAGCAGCATGATGGTCGCCCGTCAATGCATGACAGATAAGCACCGCGTTGCTGGCGTCTGCATTTAACGTGCCGTAGGTTTCGTAAACCAACTCAAACCCATCAAGCACGTTGCCGGAGTCGAGTTGGAAGGGCTCCTTAAACTCGACCTTCTTTGGAACAACTAAGCCAATGCTATTTTCTGGGTATGTGGACATCGCAATATACTAGCTGAAAGAGTCTTTTAGCGGCTGGCTAATCACTACGGTTTTGCGTCGACTGGTTTGGCCTTTGAGAATCTCTACTTGGCGCTTGGCAACTCCAAACGCTTTGGCTAGAAACTCGACTACTGCTTTGTTGGCGGCGCCATCTACAGCAGGCGCGGCCACTCTCAGCTTAATTCGGCCATCTAGGACTTCGGCAAAATGCGTTTTGCTAGCATTGGGCTGAGTCAGAAACGTTAGCTCAAGGCCATCGCCGTTCTGATTAGCAAACGCTTGCTGGGCAGTCTGCAACGACTTACAGCACCCTTACTAAGGAATTTTGCAAGAAGCCAATCACCGCGAAGTGAATAACAAACAGCACAATCATCGGAGAAAGGTCTAGGCCTCCCATAGGGGGAATCACACGACGTACCTGGTTCATGATGGGCGAATTGATCCGGAAAACCACCGGAAACAAGGGGCTTTGGTGTGCCGACGGACCCAACCAACTAAGAATAACTTCTGCCACAATGGACAGCCGAAGAACATTAAACAGCGAAATCAAACTGAGCACGCCTCCCACTGCGATAACCGCGGTGACCGGCACCTGATGCCCACCCAAGCGAATGGTGATTGCTACATACAGGGCATTTATCAGCAACAAAACAACTAGAGACGCTGGATCAAAAAGCTTGTGCTGCGGAAAAATCTTACGCAGCGGCTGGGTTACCGGGTTGGTGATGGTGGCGATACTTTGCGAAAGCGGATTGTAAAAATCCACACTGCAAAGCTGGAGCACAAAGCGCATCGCAAAAAGAAAACTCAACAGTTGCGCAACGGTGTAAATCGCAGCTTGAAGCATCGTTATTGCCCGCTATGGTTGGGTAATGCGTCGGTACCTAACTCACGCGCTAGCTCTGCAGAACGTTCAGCGCAGGCCTGCATCGCTTTTTCGACTAGGTCGGGCAAACCGTTCGCCTCAAAACTCTGAATCGCCGCAAAAGTTGTGCCCTTGGGCGAGGTAACGTTCGATTGCAGGGTCAATAATTCGTCGCTGCTTTCTAAGGCCATTTTCGCCGCACCTAGTGCCGTTTGCACGGTAAGCAGGCGCGACGTTGCGGCATCCAGTCCAAGTTCTACACCGGAGGTAGCCATTGCGTTCATAAACATGAAGTAATACGCAGGGCCGCTACCTGATACAGCAGTAACCGCATCCATTTGCGACTCGCTTTTTACCCATACCGTGAGGCCAACCGCACGTAAGATCATTTCGGCTAGCTGGCGATGCTTTTCACTGCAATGCTCGTTAGCTAACAAGGCTGTGGCACCGGTTTGAACCATCGAGGGAGTGTTGGGCATCGCCCGCACAATCGAGACATTGCCGCCCAGCCAACGCGATAGATCATTGGCATGAATGCCAGCAGCAATAGAAACCACTAGTGCCTTATTTTTTTGTACGGTTGCCGCGAAGGAGCGGGCAACTGGCTGAAGAATTTGCGGTTTGACTGCCAAAACAATAACCCCCGCATCATCTGCTTCGCCACTCTGATCAGTCACGTTCAGGCCAGCATGCTCACGCAGCGCCCCATGCTTACTGGTGTCAGGCTCTACAACCCATACGTCTTCCATTGGGTAACCGGCTTGCGCCATTCCGCCAACCAGAGCGCCAGCCATGTTGCCGCCACCGATAAATACAATCTTACTTCGCATAATTTTCCCGTTTAACTTGCGCGATCGCGAGAGCCGAACAATGCCGTGCCCACGCGTATATGTGTCGCGCCGTGTTGTATGGCCAGCTCAAAATCGCTGGTCATTCCCATAGACAGTGTATCGAGGTTGAGCCCCGCGTTTTCAAGGTCTTTGCGTAAATTAGCCATTGCCTGAAAAGCCTCACCAGTGTTTCCGTTGACCGCGGGAATTGCCATCAAGCCACGAAGCCTGACATTGGGCAGTTCGGCCACCGCCTTTGCTAATCGCAAAACGTCTTCTGCGAGCGCTCCAGACTTTTGCGCTTCTCGATCAATATTTACCTGAATGCAGACGTTAAGGGCTGGCAGGCTGCTTGGTCGCTGATCGCTAAGGCGCTGTGCGATCTTTAGTCTATCGATGCTATGCACCCAATCCACGCGCTCCGCTATGGGCTTGGTTTTGTTGGATTGCAGCGGCCCAATGAAATGCCATTCAAGACCATCACGGCCCAATACATCGACCTTTTCAACGCATTCCTGAACATAGTTCTCGCCAAACACTCGCTGTCCCGCAGCGATTGCCTCGCGCAGTACGCTAATGGGCTTAGTTTTGCTGACTGCCACCAGCGTTATATCGCCCCGATTTGCCCCCGCTTGCCGGGCGGCATTATCGATTCGTCCATGGAGCTGCTTAAACGCGTTTGTAATTTCAGACATTTAACGTGGTTCTGCGATACGATTAAATTAAGTAGGACTTTGAGTCTATCTCAGCACAGATTTCTAGGCATACAGAGGAGCCTACCTTGGATATTGCACAGTTACTTTCGTTTGGCGTGAAAAACGGTGCTTCCGATATGCACTTATCGGCCGGTGTGCCTCCAATGATTCGGGTAGATGGTGACGTACGTCGCATCAATCTTCCGTCGATGGAACACAAAGAAGTTCACGACATGATGTACGACATCATGAACGACAAGCAACGTAAGAACTACGAAGAAAATTTGGAATGTGACTTCTCTTTCGAAATTCCCGGACTAGCACGCTTTCGTGTAAACGCATTTGTACAAAACCGCGGCGCAGGCGCGGTATTCCGTACCATTCCAAGTGACATTCTGACCTTAGAACAGCTCGGCGCACCGGATATTTTCAAGCAACTCGCAAAAACGCCGCGCGGCGTCGTGCTGGTTACTGGCCCAACAGGCTCGGGCAAGTCCACCACACTGGCAGCGATGATCAACTACATTAACGAATCTGACCCTGGCCATATTCTGACCCTAGAAGATCCTATCGAATTTGTTCACACGCCGAAGAAGTGCCTGATTAACCAACGTGAAGTTCACCGCGATACGCTGAGCTTTGCAAACGCGTTACGTTCTGCGCTGCGTGAAGATCCAGACGTCATTCTAGTAGGCGAAATGCGTGACCTTGAAACCATTCGTCTCGCACTTTCCGCCGCGGAAACCGGCCACGTAGTTTTCGGAACCCTGCACACCAGCTCGGCGGCCAAAACCGTTGACCGGATTGTCGACGTGTTCCCTGCCGACGAAAAAGACATGATGAGAACCATGCTCTCAGAGTCGCTCAAAGCTGTTATCTCACAGCAGCTTATGAAAAAAGTCGGTGGCGGCCGGATAGCCGCGCACGAGATTTTGGTTACCACCCCTGCGATCCGTAATTTGATTCGCGAAAACAAAGTGGCGCAAATGTATTCCGCAATCCAAACGGGTACTCAACACGGAATGCAGACGCTAGACCAATGTCTGAAAAAATTATTGACCGAAGGCTTGATCACTCGCGAAGCCGCGCGCAGTAAAGCCGCCAATAAAGAACAGTTCTAAGAGAGAAATCTAATGGAAAGAGATCATGCGATGCGCTTGGTCCGAGATCTTTTATCGATGATGCTCGAAAAAGATGGCTCGGACCTCTTCATTACCGCCGGCTTCCCGCCAGCGATGAAGATTCATGGCGAGATGACGCCTGTCTCTATGAAAGAATTAAATGCCGAAGAAGCCGGCGTGATTGTGCGCTCCATCATGAACGACAAGCAGGCGAAAGAATTTGATTCCACCATGGAATGCAATTTCGCGATTAACCCGACAGGAATTGGCCGCTTCCGAGTAAACGCCTTTATTCAACAGGGCGCCGCTGGCGCGGTAATGCGTACGATTACCACCGAAATTCCAGACTTCGACGATCTTAAGCTACCGCCGGTTTTAAAAGGCACGGTAATGGCCAAGAATGGGTTGATTTTGCTGGTTGGCGGAACCGGATCAGGTAAATCCACCACGCTTGCTGCGATGACCGGCTACCGGAATGCCAATTCCAAAGGGCATATCATCACGATTGAAGACCCCATTGAATACGTGCATCCGCACCGCGGCTGCTTGGTAACGCAGCGCGAAGTAGGCGTTGATACCGAGAGCTGGCATGCCGCGTTGAAAAACACGCTGCGCCAAGCGCCCGACGTAATTCAGATTGGTGAGATACGCGACGCAGAAACCATGGAACACGCAATTCACTTTGCTGAAACCGGCCACCTCGTTATGTCGACCTTACACGCCAACAGCGCCAACCAAGCACTCGACCGAATCATTAACTTCTTCCCTGAAGAACGCCACGAGCAAATACTCCAAGACCTGTCTTTGAACATCAGAGCGATTGTTTCCCAGCGCCTTGTGCCGCGCGTTGGCGGCGGCCGGGCGGCGGCAATTGAGATATTGCTCAACAGTCCACTAATTTCCGGCATGATTTTCAAAGGCGAAACTGGCGAGATCAAAGAAGTGATGAAAAAATCACGCGAGCAAGGCATGCAAACCTTTGACCAATGCCTGTACGAGCAATTTGAAGCAGGAATCATTAGCTATGAAGACGCACTCCGCTTTGCCGACTCGAAGAATGAAGTGCGCCTGCGAATCAAACTAGAAGGCAAGCGAGCCGGTGGTATCGGAGAAGACGCCACCTTAAGCATAATGCCAAACGAAGACGACTAAGCCCGTGGTAATCAAGCCCTCTCTCCAGTTGATGGTAGAACGCGAAGCCTCTGATTTGTTCTTCACCTCAGAGTCTCCAGTAATGATCAAAATCGACGGAAAAGCCGTACCTGTGGGTGAGCCGGTCCTAACTCCAAAACCCTGCAAAGATGCGGCTTATGGAATTGTGCGCGACGATCAGATCGATTTTTTGAATCGAACCTTGAAGTCGACTTCGCGATTTCAGAACTAGGGCAAGGCCGCTTCCAGGTGAGCGTGTTCTATCAACGAGCTCCATGAAGCCATGGAACAAAGCTCCCAGAATGGCATGCAAACATACGACGAGGCACTTCTAAAGCTTCATAAAGAAGGTCGCATCGAGCTTGACGAAGCGCTAAAAAATGCCGATTCAAGTGCCAATTTAGCAGCAAAGATTAACTTCGGATAAGCACAGACATGAACACCACGCGGAGATCTGGAACATACAGTTTTACGAGAACAGCTCTATCGGCAAATACGTGGTTAATGAAGTTCATTACCCGCCATTACCCAATGCTTTTTAACGAGTAGAACTATTGAAGCGATGTGCTTGGATATCGAACGACGCGCTATATATCGATTACCACGATAACGAGTGGGGCAGGCCTGAGCGTAATTCGCAAAAACTGTTCGAGATGTTGTGCCTTGAAGGGGCACAAGCTGGCCTTAGCTGGATTACTGTTCTGAAAAAAAGGGCGCATTACCAACAGGTTTTTGACGGCTTTGACCCGAGCAAAATAGCTCAGTACGACAATATCAAACGCGAGCAGCTTCTGGCCGACCCAGGGATTATTCGCAATAAGCTCAAAGTTAATGCGTTTATTATTAATGCCCAGCTATATCAGGCATTTGAAGGAGATTTTAGCGAGTGGCTCTGGTCATTTGCCGGCGGCTCTCCAATAGTAAACCAATGGAAAAGCTTAGCCGAAGTGCCTGCGGAAACCACCGAATCTCAGGCAATGAGTAAAGCGCTCAAGAAAGCCGGCTTTAAATTTGTTGGCCCCACTATCTGCTATGCCTTTATGCAAGCCACCGGCATGGTTAACGATCACACTACCGACTGCGGATGCTACCCCTTATGACCCCATCAGTAAGCTTTGCCCTAATTGCCTCTGGCGTTTTCTTAATGAGCGGAATGCTGACGGGAGTCTGGAAATACCTTTGTATGACCCGCAGCGCTAATACCGACGGCAAGGCGGAAGCACCAATGTATGTCGACATTGCTCACCGGACGTCGCTAATGTATTCGTTTGCTGCCTTGGTGGTAGCGAAGTTTGCTGAGCTAAGCCCATGGTCGGCCAACGTCACCCTGGTCAGCACGGTTGCACCGATTGTTTTCTTTGGTCTGTCGATTGCGATTTACATCGTTCACGGCTTTCTAAACGATACGGACAACCAGCTTAAGAAGCCACACAAGCTTGGCAAGCGGACTATCTCGGGCTTGTTTGTGCACGGCTTCATGTGGGCGTTAATCGTCGCTGAAATCGGCGGCTTTGCGGTGCTACTTTGCGGCGCGATTAAAACGCTTACCGCCTAACAGCTGCAAGGTTTATTGACTGCTGCCTGAATAACCAAGCTGCGACACCACCACCGGACGCGAGGCCGTCAAGCACCACTGACTACCTTCTTGTTTAGCGCTAGCGAAGCAATAGTCGTGTTCTTTCGGATCGTATTCTGGGGTAGCCCTCGGAACAAGCGGGTCAAACGGAGCGTTGACTAAATTCTCTACTCGCTTACCTGCTTCTGGGGGAAATAGGGAAATCGTTCTAGCTGGCCTAAGCCTTTTTGAATTCGGTTCTTGGTCATATTCGGTTTGAGTAGGTAGGAACCCAACCATTCAGCTGCCTGACTGCATTGCGGTCTGGCGCAGTAGCCTGCCGTTACCAATATGCTGGCTTATCCAGCGACATTCACCAACAACCACTTTGTGCCACGGGTTAAATGCCAGCTCAGGCAGCTGAACCGGTTTACTCAGCAAGCGATAGCGATACCACTGCGACATAGCTTCCATATTGCTAGCAATCATTTGTTGCAGGTCGCCACGGCTGACAACTTCAGCCAGCTTGCCATCCTATTTTACGGCGTAGGTCTTGAGATAACGTATCAGTGATTCTTCGCTACCTTGAATATAGTACTCGCTGCTAATCCTAGGCGGTTTTTCTGCTTTCAGATCGCTGAT
>JBLHFB010000046.1:0-10498 GCA_047614865.1 Gammaproteobacteria bacterium
TGCTAATTCGTTGGAGGCGGTTACCCAAGGCGCTCGCCAAGTCGAATGCACCATTAATGGTTTAGGAGAACGTGCTGGAAATGCGTCACTTGAAGAAGTTGTGATGGCGCTTCGCACCCGTGAAGACTTCTACAACTTGCGGACCCATATCGACACGACACAGATTGTTCCCACGTCTCGTTTGGTCTCGGCGATTACTGGGTTCCCAATTCAGCCGAACAAAGCAATTGTTGGTGCGAACGCCTTTGCCCATGAGTCAGGTATTCACCAAGACGGCGTGATTAAGAACCGTGAAACATACGAAATCATGCGCGCTCAAGATGTTGGCTGGGAGAACAACAAAATTGTTCTTGGTAAGCACTCTGGCCGCAATGCGGTTAAAACCCGTATGCAAGAAATTGGGATTGTTTTAGACGGCGAAGAAGAGTTAAACGAAGTCTTCCGTCGCTTTAAAGCCTTGGCCGATAAGAAACACGAAATATTCGATGAAGACTTGCAAGCCCTAGTATCACAAACTGAATCTGCGGCAGCAGTTGAACGCTACAAATACGTCTCGCTTAAATTGACGGCCGAAACGGGTGAGCAAGCCGCCGCTTCGATCACGGTGAATGTCGACGGTACGGAGCTCAACGCGATTGGGACTGGCAACGGTAGCGTTGACGCCACCTTTAAAGCGATTGAGTCAGTCGTTAAGAGTGGTACATCCTTGACGTTATATTCAGTCAACAGCATTACTGATGGGACTGATGCCCAAGGTGTTGTTAGTGTCCGCCTAAGCAAGAGTGGGGAGATAGTGAATGGTAGCGGTACAGATGCCGATATCGTGGTTGCATCTGCTCGTGCTTATATTGACGCATTAAACAAGATCGGCCATCCCAGCGTAAACGCACAGCACGCTGTGTAATGGAGGGCGCCGAACGCAGTTGGTATCTAGAGCAGCTAGGAATTCCTGAATGGATTGCTAGAGATGCCGCTGCGCCTGTCACCGCTATAGTGAGCGTTTCGGCTAAAGCGGCTGGTGTCGGTATTAGGGCGGTTGCTGCTGTCGCCGAACCGGCTTTGGCAGCAGACCCGTTGGCAACTACGCCAGCATCCGCTTCTGCGCCTAATGGCGTCGGGCCGGGTGATATTCTCGCTAAATTACGCGCCTCGAATGGCCCAAAAACAAAGCGTCAGGTAGATGGCGAGAGTCAGTTGGCTGAGGAGTTTACTCGCCCGCCAACGGCTGAACAGCTGAAACAGCTTGCAGCTATCCCAATTGTTACTCCGGTTTTAGAGGCGGGGCCTGATGAGAGTGTTGCTAAACAGGCGGATAGCCTCCCAGCTCCGAATTCCATTCCTACAAGCAAACCTGAAATCAAGGTGGCTGCAAAACAGCAAGTTCCTAATTCGGCCCGTTTGGCTAAGCCGCCTCAACAGTCGGCTGTCGACAGTCTAGAGCCAGACTTTTCCATCGAGGAGCCCGACTTTGCAGAACTTCAAGCGCTTTTCGCGGAGTCGTTGCAGCAAGAAGAGTCTGCTCAGCCTGAGGTTGATGCTGGGCCGGATGACATCGAGAAGTTAGCGCGCGACTGGAAGCTCGTTCTGACTCAGGCTGCCTGCCTGCCGGCCTGCCTAGGAGAGGGTGCTGCGGAGCCAGCGGTTATTGTGCTTACCGCGTTGCCCGCTAACCAATTCGACAATCGTCAGCTAGATCGGGCGTGGCGTCTGCGTCGCTCAATTCTCAAGGCCGCCAAGTTACCAGAGAAGGCTATTTATCATTCTTCATTTTACTCAATCAGCAATAACGTCAAGCCGGCGCGGTTGTTGAAGCGACTTCGCGATTTGTATCCTCAGGCGAGCTTGCTTTGCTTCGCTAATCCGAGTTTAGAGGCCGATGTGAAAGGGCTGGGAGGTAATGTTGTTTGTTTGCCAAGTCTCGATTTGATGCTCGCTGATGCAGCGCTTAAGCGCCAAGCGTGGAAAAAATTGCAAGCTATGATTCCATCATTCGAGAAGCTGGCTTGATAACACTAGAGGGTATCGGCACCGTGAGGCCGATGGTAGAAGCGGATATCCCCGTCGTAATTGCAATTGAAAACCAAGTTCAGCCGGTGCCGTGGAGCGAAAATATTCTTCGCGGATCGTTTGGGGTTCGTTACGACAATTGGGTGGTGGAAAGCGGCAATGAGCTAGTCGCGTTCTTTCTTATTTCGACTGTCCTAGATGAAGCCCACCTGATGAATATTGCGGTGTCGCCGGAGCACCAAGGCAAGGGCGTGGGGAAAAAGCTGCTTGAATTTGTATTCCAGCGCTGCCGCGAAAACGGATCTGCCAATCTATTTTTAGAAGTTCGTGTTTCAAACACGCGTGCTATCCAGCTATACGAGTACGCAGGGTTTAACCAGATCGGCTTGCGTAGAGATTATTACCAAGGGCCGGTGGGAAGAGAAGACGCGGCAATCTACGCGATTGAATTGCCACTCTAAACCACTTCTTTAGTAGACCCTAGCCTCGAGATCCCGGCGCTGGCGGATCGTTTGGTGCGCCAGCAAAGCACTGAGCAAGCTCCATCCATTGTGTTGCCGCATCACCTTGAACGACTAAATTCGTATCAGCAATGTGTCGAGTTTGCGTCACTACTTGGCAAAACTCAAAAGCTGAGCCTTGGATATGGCCATTAGTTGAATCCGGCTTGTATTCCCAGATAGCGCCAGATGGAGCAGACAGTGTGACCTTAGGCGCGTCACCCGGAATCTCTTGCTTGCGATTAACAAAAGTCCACTTGTAGGTTCTAATGCCCATTTCTACTATATTTTTGATTATCTCAAACTGATCTCGTTGCACACCAATAAGGTCGTAAATTGCTTGAGAATGAGCCCAGGCTTCCATCTGGCGAGCGTTAATGAAGGTGCCAGCCTTCATCGGTGGTCCGTACCACTTGAGTGGTTTAACGGGGTCTAGCTCGCCAATTTTTTCGCACATTTCATTGCAGGTCTCTTTCCACGCGGCATGTAGCTTTGCGCCGTCCAGATGGGCGAGCTTCTTGCGCGTGTAGTCACGGAAGTTACCTTTACCCATAAGGATAGGGGTCATCTTCAGAGCCTCAAAGCCAAATTTGGCTAGGTTGGTCGCCGAGTAGACGGCTTGTAAGTCAAAAAAATGCAAATGAGCAACAATGTCCCATACTGTCCATTGTTTAAATTTGGTGGTGGCGTTCCATTGCTCTGGGGTAAGCGTGCTGAGCAGCCTGTCTAGGTCGGCCGCTTCGGCCTGCATATCAATCGCTTGCTGCATCATATGTGTAATCTCCTCAATAATTTGTTGCGCTTTGATAGCGAATTTAATCTAGGGTAAGTATGCCAGAGCTTAGCGTAAGTGGTGGCTGCATAGGCGACCGAAGGCGCCGACTGAATAGCGAATTAATCAACTCGCCAAAATGGTAGAATTCGCGCCGAATTTTTAGGATTTAGACTGAATGTTAGAACAGATCCAAGAGACCTCGCGGCGACGTACCTTCGCGATTATTTCTCATCCAGATGCGGGTAAAACCACTCTCACCGAAAAGCTGCTGCTATTTGGTGGAGCTATTCAGCTTGCCGGAACCGTAAAGGGCCGCAAGGCGAATCGCCATGCTACCTCTGATTGGATGGCGATGGAGAAAGAGCGGGGAATCTCGATAACTACATCGGTTATGCAATTTGAGCATAACGGAAAGATGGTTAACCTCTTGGACACGCCGGGACACGCCGACTTCTCTGAAGATACCTATCGCACGCTCACCGCCGTGGATTCGGCATTGATGGTAATTGACTGCGCCAAAGGCGTAGAAGAGCGAACCATCAAATTGATGGAAGTTTGTCGCTTGCGTGATACCCCAATATTCACCTTCATTAATAAGCTTGATCGCGAAGGCCGCGATCCAATGGAGCTGATTGATGAAGTCGAGACTGTTCTCAAGATGCCATGCGCGCCAATTACTTGGCCGATTGGCATGGGTAAGGAGCTGGTTGGCGTCTATCACTTGCTCGAAGACCGTATTTGCCTTTATAGCCCATCGAAGGGGGGCAAAGCGCCACAGACGGAATCTATTCAAGGGCTGGACAATCCCGAGTTTGAAAAGCGTATTGGTGAAGACCGGGCTATGGAGTTCCGCGAAGAAATAGAGCTGATTCAAGGTGCGAGTAACGAGTTTGACATGGAACTGTATTTGGCAGGCGAGTTGAGTCCTGTCTTTTTTGGTTCGGCAATTAGCAACTTCGGTGTCAAAGAGCTTCTAGATAGCTTCGTCGAGCACGCTCCAGCGCCACAAGGGCGCGCTTCTGAAAATCGTATAGTGGCTGTAGGCGAAGAGGCCTTCTCTGGATTTGTCTTCAAAGTCCAAGCCAATATGGACCCTAAGCACCGTGATCGCCTTGCGTTCATGCGGGTTTGTTCGGGCACCTTTAGGCAGGGAATGAAAGCTCGTCATGTGCGCTTGGGCAAAGATGTCAAAATTCCAGATGCGGTGACCTTTATGGCATCGGCGCGTGGGCGTACAGATATTGCCTACCCAGGCGACATTATTGGTATCCACAACCACGGAACGATGGGCATAGGTGACACTTTTACCGAAGGCGAGAACCTTAAATTCACCGGTATACCTAACTTTGCCCCAGAGTTGTTCCGTCGTGTGGTGTTGAAAGACCCATTACGGATGAAAGCTCTCTTGAAAGGCTTGCGCCAATTGTCGGAAGAGGGCGCAACTCAATTTTTCCGCCCAATGCGTGGCAACTCTTTAGTGTTGGGTGCGATTGGTGTTCTGCAGTTTGACGTGGTCGCTCACCGCTTGAAGCATGAATACAATGTTGAAGCGGTGTTCGAAGCGGTGAACGTTGTAACTGCACGTTGGGCCACGTCGACAGACGGCAAAGCGTTAACTACCTTCAAAAACAAATGCGAAGACAATTTGGCGCTAGACCACGGTAACGCCTTGGTTTACTTAGCACCAACGCGGGTCAACTTGTCGCTGACCACTGAGCGCTATCCCGATATTGAGCTTCATGCAACGCGGGAACACTCGGTCGCCTCTGGTGATTGATCTGTCTGTTATTTAGTTAAACATGCAGCACATTACGCGCAAACAGATAGATGGTCTTGTTGTTTCCAAGGAGTGCAAATAATGGCGGGTAAGAAGCAAAGTATTTTCTCGGTAATGCAGTCGGTTATCGCTGCTTTTTTTGGCGTTCAAACGCCCGAGAAATTTGATGAAGACGATCAGCAGGTCGACTACCGCCCTCACCTTGCCGTTGGCTTGGTGTTCACGATTTTTTTGGTGATCGGAATCGCCATTTTCGTTCGCTGGTTTGTTGCCGTTACGATGGCTGATTTGAACGGCTAGCCTGCGATGAAATTTAGCGATCACTTCAGCACTGAATCCGATAGCTATAGAGCATTTCGTCCTGAATACCCCGCGTCATTGTTCGAGTATCTGGCCGCTCAGGCCCCAAGCCACGAACGGGCTTGGGACTGTGGTACCGGAAATGGCCAGGCTGCGGGAATTTTAGCGCAGACGTTTTCTCAGGTTGTCGCTAGTGATGCCAGTGCAGAACAAATTTCCCAAGCACCGCCGACAACTAATGTGGAATTCCGCGTTGCGACCGCCGAAGCCAGCGGACTGGCAGCTGGGTCGATTGATCTGATCACCGTCGCGCAAGCATTTCACTGGTTTGATCATTCTAAGTTTTATCGCGAATGTATCCGCGTTGCTAAGTCGAACGCGAAGCTGGCGATTTGGACCTACAAGTTAGCCAATATTTCCGATTCTGTTGATCCTATTGTTGCAAGCCTCCACCGAGATATTGTCGGTCCTTATTGGCCAGCAGAGCGCGAATTAGTTGAATCCGGATACGCTGGAATCAAGCTGCCGTTTCGGGAGTTAGAGACGCCTAGCTTTGCGATTACAGCAGAGTGGGGCTTGTTGCATTTACTCGGATACCTTCGTACGTGGTCAGCTAGTAAGCGCTACCAGCAGGAGACAGGCGAAGACCCAGTGAAAAGCATCAGCCAAGAACTCGCCTTGGCCTGGGGCAATCCAATGTCGAAAAAAGTAGTGTGCTGGCCGATGCCGCTGCGTCTATTTACAATAGCGCCCTAATCTCTGCCAACAATAAGAACGAGCGGCAAATGAGTCAAGTTACTGCGTCAAACCCACAGGACGTATCAGTTTTAGCCGGCAAGCCCGCGAGTCAGTTTGGGCTGCTAAAGTGCCGCCGCTTTCTCCCGTTGTTTTGCACCCAGTTTTTGGGCGCGCTGAACGACAACGTTTTCCGCAACGCGTTGTTGCTGATGGTGACATTTCATGGTCTAAGCAGTGCGGCATTAGAAGGCTTCGATAACGGTGTTTTGGTGAACTTGGCGACGGCCTTGTTTATGCTGCCATGGTTTTTGTTCTCTGCGATTGCGGGTCAGCTGGCCGAGAAATACGATAAAGCCCGCGTAATCCAGATAGCCAAATTCGCCGAAATCCTGATTATGATTTTGGCGGGTGCTGCGTTTGTTACTGAAAGCCTAAACTTGCTGATGTTCCTGCTGTTTTTAATGGGAACTCAATCAGCATTCTTTGGCCCAGTGAAATACTCGATCTTGCCGCAGCACTTGCATGAGCAAGAGCTAGTTGGCGGCAACGGGTTGGTCGAACTGGCCACCTTTGTCGGGATTATTCTCGGCGTGTTAATCGGCGGCCAATTGGTGATGCGCTTTGCTGGCGAAGTGCAATTCATTGCGGCGGCGCTTGTTGTTATCGCCGCTATCGGTTGGCTTGCCAGCTTGCGTATTCCTAAAGCCGCAGCCAGCACTCCCGATTTGGAAATCAATTGGAATGTTTTCACCGAAACTCATCGCATTATTAGGCTTGCCAGAAAGAACCAACTCGTGTGGTTGTCAGTGATCGGCAATTGCTGGTTTTGGGCTTATGGAGGCGTTGCGTTGGCGCAGCTCCCAGAATTTGCTCGCGGCGTTTTAGGGGGCAATGAAACCGCGGTAATGGGTTTGTACGCTGTGTTCGCAGTGGGTGTGGCGGTTGGATCGTTACTTTGTGAGAAGTTATCTCGAGGGATGATTGAGCTGGGTATCGTACCAATCGGCGCTATCGGTCTGACCATCTTTGGTGGCGACATTTGGTTGGTCGAATACGTTCGCCCCGATCTGCCGATCGGATTTTTAACCCTTATCCAAGATCCTGCCGCGATTCGCATGATGTTTGATATGACCATGCTGGGTTTGTTCGGCGGCTTGTTTATTGTGCCTCTTTACGCGGTGATTCAGGCGCGCACGCCAGAGACGGAGCGGTCACGTGTCACTGCGGCTAATAACATCATTAGCTCAATTATGATGGTCGCTGCCAGCGGTCTAGCGGCGCTAGGGCTGGCGCTAGGGATGACCATTCCAGAGGTTTTAGCGGTCTGTGCAGTTGCCAATATTTTTGTTTGTGGTTACATCTTCTGGCGGCTGCCGCAGTTTGCGATGCGGGCGTTGGTATGGGTAATTGTGCGTGTTCTTTATCGCTCGCGGATAAAAGGAGCTGAGAACATCCCTGACTATGGGGCGGCAGTGTTGGTCTGCAATCACATAAGTTTTATGGATGCGATGTTGATCATGTCTACGGTTCGCCGTCCGGTTCGTTTCGTGATGGATCACAAGATATTCAATATTCCTGTCGCTCGGTTTATCTTCCGTACAGCCGGAGCAATCCCGATTGCGTCGGGAAAAGATGCTCCGGAGATTCTCGAATCGGCTTATGACGCTGTAGAAGTGGCGTTGTTGGCGGGTGAGTTGGTTTGTGTATTCCCCGAAGGGGAGATTTCCCGAGATGGCGAAATGCAGCCCTTTAAAGCGGTTGTGGAGAGGATCATTAAGCGAATTCCCGTGCCGGTAATTCCGATGGCTTTGCGCGGCATGTGGGGGAGCTTCTGTAGCCGTCGGTTTGGCAGTGCAATGAAGTACTTTCCACGCCGATTTTGGTCGAAAGTCGAAGTCGCAATTTCCACCCCAATAGGGCCTGCAGATGCCAATGCAATTGAGCTTGAACAGCGTGTGTTAACTTTACGCGGCGATTGGAAATAGAGTGTGTTCCTATCCTTGCATGATCGAAACCAGCTAGTAGTTAGCCGCTTTCAGCGAGTGACGGTCGGCATCATCTTGCTTAACGTCGCCATTTTTGTTCTTCATTGGTTCGCCGGGCCAGAGGCATTCAACGCCTCAATCTGGCATTGGGGGGACAAAGACCGGGGTGCTGATCGATGCCCTGCCCGCGGGTGCCCCGAGTGATGCAGGCGGGTTTACCGTTATAAGTGACATGTTTACCCAAGGCGGCTGGATGCATTTGGTTGGCAATATGCTTTTCCTGTGGGGATAGGGCAACAATATCGAAGATTCGATGGGCCACGCCAAATGTGCGCTGTTCTACTTGCGCTGCGGGGTTGGCTCCACGCTTGCGATTTCATTGTTGACCTGCATTCTACTATTGCAACAGTTGGAGCAATCGGAGCAATTGCCGGGGTGATAGGGGCGTATTTAGTCGTTTACCCGCGAGTTAAAGTATTGATTCTCGCGTTTAGCCGAATCCCAATACGATTGCCTGCAGTTATTCCCTTAGCTATTTGGTTTGGCTTGCAATTCATTAGCTTGGATCAGCCCGGCGTGGCTTGGTTGGCTCATATTGGTGGTTTTGTCAGCGGCGCATTGTTGATCCCAGTGATGAAGCGCGCCGAACTGCCCTTGCTTGACCTAACTGCGGAAGGCGTCGGCGGCAATAAATAAGCAGTAGCAAGTCTGCTCCCCCGATGGTTTACAATGCGCGCCTTGCTCCCTCTCCACGGTATCGCGCATGTCTCAGTCTCAACCCAAAGTTGGTTTCGTTAGTCTTGGTTGCCCAAAGGCGCTAGTAGACTCGGAGCGAATTTTGACCCAGTTACGTGTAGAGGGTTACCAAACCGCAGGCAATTACGATGATGCTGACGTGGTGATTGTGAACACTTGCGGGTTTGTAGAAGACGCAGTTGAAGAGTCACTCGATGCGATTGGCGAAGCCATGGCAGCCAACGGCAAAGTCGTTGTGACAGGCTGCCTCGGGGCGCGCCGCGAGTTGATCGAAGCAAAATACGACAATCTGGTATCGATCAGTGGGCCGCAAGATTACAAAACAGTGATGACCGCAGTACATAGCGTGGTGCCGCCACAGTACAACCCGCTAATGGACCTGGTGCCGATTCCGCAGGATGGCGAAGGGGTTAAGCTCACTCCTAAACATTATGCCTACCTGAAAATATCTGAAGGCTGCAACCATCGCTGCAGCTTCTGCATTATCCCTTCAATGCGAGGTGACTTAGTGAGTCGCCCGGTTGAGCAAGTGCTTGCAGAAGCGCAGCGCTTGGTGACCGGTGGGGTTAAAGAATTGTTGGTGGTGTCGCAGGACACCAGTGCTTACGGCGTGGACCTTCGCTATAAGAAAGGTATTTGGAACGACAAAGAGTATGAAACTCGGATGTCTGGCCTCTGTGAAGGTTTGGCTGAGTTGGGTGTATGGGCACGTATGCATTACGTTTATCCCTATCCGCACGTCGATAAGATTATTCCGTACATGGCGGCGACAGTTGCTCGCGGTACCGGCGGAATTCTTCCGTATTTGGATATTCCATTCCAGCACGCTCACCCTCGCGTACTCAAAGCAATGAAGCGTCCAGGGCAGAGCGAAAACACCCTTGAGCGCATCAATGCGTGGCGGGATATTTGCCCAGAAATTACCATTCGCAGCACTTTTATTGTTGGCTTTCCGAGTGAGACTGAAGAAGAATTCCAGTATCTGCTCGACTGGCTCGAAGAAGCCCAGTTAGATCGGGTTGGGTGCTTCCAATACTCGCCAGTTGAAGGTGCTACCGCCAATGAAATTGGCGATCAAGTGCCCGATGATGTGAAGCAAGATCGGTTCGATCGCTTTATGCTGGTTCAGCAAGAAATTAGTATCGCTAGGCTGCAGGCCAAAATCGGCCAAACAGTTGAAGTGCTAGTTGATGAAGTCGACGACGAAGGGGCAATTGGCCGTTCATGGGCTGACGCGCCAGAAATTGATGGCAAAGTATTCATCGATAACGGCCAAGAGCTTCGTGCTGGCCAGATTGTTCGGGTCAGTATTACCGATGCTAGCGAGTACGATTTGTTTGGCGATGTGGTTTCCAGCTAGCTTTGTTGGTTTCCGTCGCATTGGTGTAGCTGTTTCTGCGCGAAATAGGGCCGCTGAAGCGCTGGTTAAATAAATCTTCGTTCGCAAACTATTGATACGCCGTCCACGCTTTTTTATCGGTGGACATGGCTACGCCCAAATCCGTAGAATCCCGCAAGTTTTGCCCCATGGTTCGGCTGTTTTTTAGCCAAATCTGTTCTCTGTTTTGCTAGTCTTCGGAGGCTTTCTTGTCCAATCCTGCGCTCCTCATCCTTGAAGACGGAAGTGTATTCCGTGGTCAGTCAATTGGTGCTGACGGTC
>JBLHFB010000047.1:0-10193 GCA_047614865.1 Gammaproteobacteria bacterium
TTATCTGAGTTGAGGGACTTCCTGCCATCGCAGCTGAGCGGCATCTTGCCGGCTGGGATCAACGAACTGCGGCCATCTGAGTTCAATCACTTCCTGCCGTCCGATTCCAGTTGGAACACCGGCGATTTCCACCCCGCTCACCAACTTTTCGCCGATGACTGCAGCAGTTGCCACAACGAGGCGTTTACCCAAGTTAGTAAGCAAACCTGCATGAGCTGTCACGGCTCTGTGGCCTATCACTTTCCGCCAGACTCACTTGAACTAAACAGCGTTGAAGAAACAAACTGTCAAAGCTGTCACAAAGAGCACAACGGCGAGGATGGCCTGGTTAGCGACAGCCAAGACCTATGCATTGACTGTCATGAAAACATCACCGAATTCACCAATGGAACAACGACGCTCCAAGAAGTTAAAGACTGGCAGCACACTCACCCAGAAATCACCTTCAAAATGGCCGAGTGGGACAAGCTTAGTCAGCAGTGGAACTATGAGCAGCATGACGCTAGCCAACCGCCAGCAGAACAAAGCGGCGTGTTGTTTCCGCACGACTTCCATCTTAGGGAGGAAGGTTTTGACATAGGTGAAGGCCAGCCTAAAGTTTTAGCCTGTGCCGATTGCCATGCCCCAGAACCAGGTGGTTCGCTAATGCTTCCTATACAGATGGAAACGCATTGTGAAAGCTGTCACGCGCTTGAGATCGATGTTAATAACAACAGTCGCAATGTTCGGCACGACAATATTGAAGCTTTGCTTGTCGAAATTGCTGGCCTAAAAGGACTCAACGCACTTCTGCCAACACCAGATGACCAGCTGACCTCGGATAACAGCAAGCTGCCAAGTGTTAGCAAGCTGAAACTCCCTGGACAGTTAGATAAGTCTTCCCAGCAAGCTAAGCAAACTCTTACTTTAGCTCGAGTGGCCACCGATCTAATCGAGAAACGTAGCTGTGTCACTTGCCATACCGTTTATAGCAACCCTAAAGCGTTAGCAGAGAGTCAACTCAATCTAGCCTGGCAGATTCAACCGGTGCGTATTATTCAACGTTGGATTGACGAATCCGAGTTTAATCACAGTAAACACCGCTCTTGGGACTGCAGTACCTGCCATACCGATATTGATCAATCGAGCTCAGCGGCAGACGTCAACATTCCGCCCCGCGGGATGTGCCAAGACTGTCACGGCAATCCTAATGAAAAACACTTAACGCCGTCGCAATGCATTGATTGCCATAGCTACCACCTACCCGACCATGGCTGGATACAGGCCTCACCAGCGGACACCGACGCCCCGTCACCGGTAAAAATGCCATGAACAAGCCTACTCTTCAACAGTTACTAGCCAGCAGCATGGCTTTGGTATTGGCCGCATGCTCTAGCGGCGGTGGTGGAGACCAGTCTGGCTGCAGTGGTTCCTGTGCGGACGCCAGCAGCTTTTTGAGCATTGCTGAAGTAAATCAAATAGTTTCCCAGGCGGTAGAAGAAGCAAAGGCTCGAAACGCACAAGGCACGATTGCAGTCACCGACCGGGTCGGCAACGTGCTCAGCGTATTTCGCATGACCGGCGCGGATACGGCCGTAACGATTAGCTCTACCCTGTCCAACGGCGAGCCAGTAAAAACCAATATCGGACTGGAAGGGATCGTAACCATTCCAGACACCATGGCGGCCATCAGTAAAGCTGAGGGTAATGCGTTTACCACTCGCACAGCCAACCAAATCGTCCAAGAACACTTTAATCCCGGCGAAACCGAACAACCGGGCGGCCCTCTGTTTGGCGTGCAGTTTTCACAGCTGCCCTGCTCTGACTTCTCGCAGCGTCTGACCGAAACTGGGCCACAGCGCTCGCCGTTAGGCATGTCTGCCGACCCGGGTGGAATACCCCTGTACAAGAACGGCACACCGGTTGGTGGGATTGGCGTTATTGCAGACGGCATTTACGGTATAGACAAGAACTTGCTTGATGTTGACCTAGACCTAGACGAAATTATCGCCCTCGCTGGAACCGTCGGCTTCGAAGCTCCCAGCAATCGTCGAGCCGACCGGATAACCGTAGACGGCAAGGTGTTGAGGTTTACCGATGCCACCACCGCCAACTTGGTGAGCAATCCCATTACCGCAGCAGCGGCACCAGCGATTCCAGCCGACGGCAAGCAGTTAGCGGTTTCCGGCTATACATTCGGACCCGTGATCAACGGCACCGCGTTCAGCTCTGCAGCATCTGGAGTTCGTGCAGCCACCGCCGCGGACTTCCCTGTTAACGGCGCTGACTTTGTAGCTGCCGATGCATTTATCTTAGTGGATGGCGCTGATGCCAATCGCTTCAAGCCGCTAGCCGGAGTAGTCGGCGAAAATGCCGCCGCCGGGCTAACGGTCGCCGAGGTAACAGAAATTCTCAGCCAAGCGCTAAGCGTAGCCAACCGAGCACGTGGACAAATTCGTAGGCCTTTGGGCACGCCCGCACGCGTTTCGATGACCGTAGTCGATACTGACGGCAATATTCTCGGCCAAGTCCGTAGCCGCGATGCACCGATTTTCGGTCTCGACGTGTCACTACAAAAAGCGCGCACTGCGACGTTCTTTTCAACATCAACCGCGGCAAGCATCCTTGCCACGCTGCCAGATGCCGAATATCTCAACACGGACACTACTGCGCCACATGGCAGCCTTATCGACTTCGACGACTATACGACTGCACTCAGAAATTTTGTCGGCTCTCCCACTGTCCTAGCAGACGGCGCGTTTGCCTTTGCAGATAGGTCTGGCGGCAATCTATCACGCCCATTTTATCCGGACGGTATTGATGGAACCCCCAACGGGCCATTAAGCAAGCCCTTTGCTGATTGGAGTGTGTTTTCTTCTGGATTCCAGCTCGACATAAGCTATAACGCGATCATTCACCACGTTGCTTTTGTTGTCGGCATGTTACAGAACGATGTCGACAAAGGCTGCGCCGGTCATGGCGGTATTACTGCCGGCTTTACCGCTCCCGCGAATGTCGTTACCCAACTTGCCAACGGCACTCAAATATTCCCAGGCTCAGTGCCGGTTTATCGCGGCAACGACCTCATCGGCGGCATCGGCGTATCAGGCGACGGCGTAGATCAAGACGACATGATCTCATTTCTAGGCCTGCACCAAGCTGGAGAAGCACTCGGTACCATAAACAATGCGCCCGCCAGTATCCGAGCAGACCAGCTAACCCCCCAGGGCGTGCGATTGCGGTATATAAACTGCCCTCAGAGTCCATTTTTGGATAGTAACGAAGAGAATGTCTGTAATGGTAAATAAGCCGTTTCTGCCTCTTGCATTAAGTTACATCGCCGCACAGTTATGGGCGATGCCTTTGCTTGCCGATGCCAGCGACGGCGCCGAGAAAGAGACAGCGAAGTGCAACACGACGACAACTCAACAGTCCGAATTGCGCCGGCCCGGTCCAAAAGTTTTACGTTCGCCCGAAACAAAAGTTTTACGTTGGAACGACCAATGTGACAAAGATGATAGCCTCGCCATCATTAGGGGCCTACCAGATGCCGTGCTGGTATCAGATCGCTGGCGTATTGTTAGTACGCTTGGCTACGAAGAAAACCTCTGGGATCCGTATAGCAGCAATAATTGGCTAAAAGGTGACCGCCCCGTATTCGGTGAGGATTGGTTTGTTAGCCTAATCGGGATTGCTGACTTTATTGTCGAGCCTCGTAACTTCCCGATTCCTGTTGGCAACGCGACCACCCTAGGTGCCGGTGGCCTAAATTTGATTGGCGACGGAGACACAACGGTCACCGCCGGCAACCTCATTCTAGAAACTGTGCTCTATAAAGGCAACACAACCTTCCGTCCGCCGGACTACGAGTTTCGCTTTACGCCGGTTATTAACTACAACATTTTAGACGCCAACGAGCGTGGCATTACGCGCGCAGATCCCTCAGCTGGTACCTACCGTAAAGACAGCCATATCGGTATTCAGGCAGCACTGTTTGATTACCACATTCGCAATGTCTCAGATCGTTTTGACTTTGACTCAGTTCGCATTGGTATTCAACCATTTAACGCTGACTTTAGAGGTTTTTTGTTCAACGATCAGCAGTTTGGCGTACGCCTATTTGGGATACGTGACAACAATATATTTCAGTACAACTTGGCCTGGTTTAGGCGTCTTGAAAAAGACACTAACAGCGGGCTCAATGATGTCGGGGCGGGATTCCGAGACGACGACGTGTTTGTTGCCAATATCTATTGGCAGGACCAACCCAAACTCGGCTATGTCTCTCAATTTGTATTGCTACACAATCGCAACCGCGAAGCCGGCCAATCACTGTTCGATGCTAATGGGTTTATCGTCCGACCTGCCTCAATCGGTATTGAAGTCCCCCGAGATTACGATGTTACCTATTTTGGCTACAACGGCGACGGTCACTGGGATCGCATCAACATTACATTTGCTAGCTACTATGCGATTGGCGAAGAGAGCAGCGGTACTTTTACCAATCAGGCGGGCGATATTGGTGCCTACTTCTTAGCCGCCGAGCTTGGTTTCGACCAAAGCTGGGCACGTTGGCGCTTTTCGTTCTTACATGCCTCCGGCGATGATGACCCATTTGATAACGATGCCGGTGGTTTTGACGCGGTATTCGAAAACCCGCTATTTGCCGGTGCAGATACCAGTTATTGGATACGCCAAACAGTGCCACTGATTGGCGGAGGCCGTGTCGCACTGTCTGGTCGTAACGGCATTCTTAATAGCCTGCGGTCATCCAAGGAACAAGGCCAATCGAATTTCACCAACCCCGGAATTACATTGCTGGGGCTAGGAACCGACCTAGACCTGACCCCAACAACTCGCCTAAGCGTCAACGCCAACCACCTATGGTTTGCCGACACTACCGTCTTAGAAGTAGCTCGTAATCAGGGCACTATCGCAACCGATATTGGCTTCGATTTGTCGATTGCAGCTACCTATCGTCCATTCGCCACACAAAATATTGTCGGCCGCTTGTCGGCCGCCTACCTAATACCCGGTAAGGGTTTCGAGGATTTATACGGTACCGACCAGGCACCCTATTCAATTCTCGCCAACCTAACCTTAATGTACTAAGAATCGCAATTCATGCTCACGGACACCCAACGCCCAATGCTTAGATACTTGCTGACAGCCCTTCTCTTCAGTTTGAATACCGTTGTGTTTGCATCAGGCGGCCTAGGTCCGCCACGTGACATCAGCTATCCCTTCTATCCAGCAGCCCCAGCCCAACAAAGCCAAGAAGAAGCCCACATAAAAAGCGTGGGCTGCTTGTCCTGCCACAGTCAGACTGATGCTTACAATATGCACAGTACCGAGGGGATTAATCTGGGCTGTATTGACTGCCACGGCGGCAACTCAGACATATTTAAGCCTGATGGATACAGCGATAATGGCCATGCACAAGGTCATTCAATACTCTATGACAAAGAACCGCAATCCGACGATAATCACCACCAAAGTGAAGTCTCGGACACCAAGGCCAGTGCTGACGAACACCACACGAAGGCTTATCCTGAGGCTTATCAAAGCGCACTAGATCAAGCCCACGTGCAACCGCTTTATCCTGAAGCTTGGCACTATCCGTCATCAGCCAACCCAGAACGTAGCTACACGCTGCTAAACGAAGAAAGTCGCGAGTTCGTACGCTTCATTAACCCATCAGACTATCGCGTTGCCCGCGAAGGCTGTGGCGCTTGTCACCTAGCGATCATCAAAGCCTCAGAACGCAGCTTAATGAGCAACGCCGCGATGTTCTGGGGCGCTGCGGCTTATAACAACGGCATTCTGCCTTACAAACGCCCGATGATTGGCGAGGCATACACGCCCGACGGCGAACCAGCGGCCCTTGAAGGTCGCCCCGCAGAAAGCGAAGAAATCGCTCGCAAGCACAATATTATTTCCCGCATCAGTCCATTGCCTGCATGGGAAACCACACGGCCTGGTGACATATTCCGTGTATTCGAACGCGGCGGACGCAATCTCACCAACCTCTTCCCCGAAACAGGCAACCCCAACTCTTTGGGACTGATTCAACGCCTCGAAGAACCTGGCCGCCCTGACTTCAAACAGTCCAACCGTGGGCCTGGCACCGGGCAACGGATCTCGGTTCCCGTTCTCAATATGACCAAAACCCGCCTAAATGACCCGATGAGCTGGTTTATGGGTACCAATGATCAGCCCGGCGATTACCGTCAGTCAGGCTGCGCCGGTTGCCACGTTATTTATGCCAACGACCGCAGTGCGAAACACTCGGCCGGATACGGTCAATACGGACATGAAGGCAAAACTATTACCATCGATCCAACTATTCCAAAAGACGAGTCTGGGCATCCGTTAGAACACAAATTTACCCGTGCTATTCCTTCTAGCCAATGCATTGTTTGCCATATGCACCAACCTAATATGTTCGTTAACACCTTCTTGGGTTACACCATGTGGGATTACGAATCTGATGCTCCTTCGATGTGGCCAAAGGAACAAAAATACCCTACTGCTGAGGAGATGCGTGAAACCAACGCGCGCAACCCAGAAGGCGCTGCAGTTCGCGGGAAATGGGGCGATATCGACTTTTTAAAGCAGGTTTCTGAAATGAACCCTGAACTGAACGACACCCAGTTTGCCGATTACCACGGCCACGGCTGGAATTTCCGCGCCGTGTTTAAGCGAGATCGTGACGGCAACCTGCTGACCAAAGACGAGGAACGCGTCGCCAACGACGACCCTAAAAAGTTCGATAAGGGCGTGCATATGTCGTCTATCCACCTAGACGTTGGCATGCACTGTGTTGACTGCCATTACTCCCAAGACTCGCATTCAGATGGTCATATATACGGCGAAGTAGCAGCCGCAGTCGAAATTGGTTGCGTGGATTGCCACGGTACCATCAGCAAATACCCGGACCAGAGCACTTCAGGACCCGCGGGCCCGGGAAGAAGTACCGATCTAAGTCTAATCCGTAATCCGGATGGCCAAAAACGCTTTGAATGGGTCGGTAAAAAGCTGATGCAACGCTCCGCGGTCACCGACGGGCTTGAATGGCAACTGTCGCTAGTCAAAGACACCGTGAGCAAAGGCCATAGCCAGTACAACGAGAAGGCGGCTAAAGCTAAATTAATGTCAACCGACACCAAGACCCTCGACTGGGGCCTAGACTTCGTTGACAAAGAGCTGGCGCATGATAACGAGGACATGGAATGCTTTGCTTGTCACACCAGCTGGACTACGTCCTGCGGTGGCTGCCACCTTCCAATTGAAGCCAACTGGAAGACCGAACGCAAGCACTACGAAGGTGGCGAATCGCGAAATTATGCAACCTACAATCCACAAGTAGTGCGTGACCAAACCTTTATGCTCGGCAAACACAGCACGGTTAAGGGCAATAAGATCGCGCCGATCCGCTCAACCTCAGCCTTGGTGTTGTCTTCCACCAACGCCAACCGCGAGAAAATTTACGTACAGCAGCCGCCCATTTCATCGAGCGGCTATAGCTCTCAGGCGTTCAACCCGCATTTCCCACATACCGCGCGTAAGGAAGAAACCAAAACTTGCGATGACTGCCATTTGTCACAAGAAAACGACAATAACGCGATCATGGCGCAGTTGCTGATGCATGGCACGCACTTCTATGACTTCTTGGGCTATCACGCCTACCTAGGCACAACGGATGGCGTTTCTGCAGTACAAGTCACCGAGTGGGAAGAGCCCCAAGCGGTTATTGGCAGCTACTTGCAGAAGTATGCCTACCCTGATTTTTATCAGAAGCACCAAGAACTCGAACAAGAACTGCCGACCGCACATCACAACAGCGGCAAGTCGATCGGTTGCCTTCAGTTGCGTGGCGAATACCTCTATGCGGCTGAAGGTAGCAAGGGCATGAATGTCTATGACGTGGCCAGTATTGCTAACAAGGGCATCAGCCAACGGATTATTGAAGCGCCGTTCTCAGAACTGGGGCACGACACCCAAGTCGAAAGTAAGAACGCGACTTGCTTATCACTGTCGACTACTCAACCGATTGCTCCCGACCGCAATCAGGGCGAATTAATGCGTGAAGTGAACGAAGAGCAGCCCTTCCACCCGATTTATAACTACGCGCTGATTACCGATTCCGAAGAAGGCTTAATTCTCTCCAACATCAACACGCTGGCCGATGGCGACTTCCGTAACAACCAATTAGAGCGCGCGCTGACGTGGAACCCGAAAGGCGTACTTAACGGTGCCAAGCACATCACCACAGCCGGTTACTACGTCTATGTCACAACAGATGATGCGATTGTTGTCCTAAACCTCGACAAGCCCCTAAACCCTCAGGTGGTGGCTGAGATTGAAGTCGATGATCCACGTGCGACCGCGATTCAGTTCAGATACCTGTTTGTCACCACCGCCGCCGGTCTAAGCGTGGTGGACGTCACCAACCCTGAGGATCCTAGTGTGGTTAAATCGGCTTCTATCCCGTTGGAGAATGCACAGCGTATGCACCTTGCACGCACCTATGCGTATGTCGCAGCCGGCAAGCAAGGAATAGCAGTTATCGACATTATTCAACCGACCAAACCTAAGCTAGTTGAGCATTTCACTGCCAACGGCGAAATCAAAGATGCCAGAGATATTGTTGTCGCAAGCACCAATGCTAGTTTGTTCGCCTACGTGGCCGACGGAGAACATGGTCTCAAAGTGGTGCAACTCACTGCACCAGACACACAACCCAACTTCTATGGCTTTAGCCCAGCACCCAAGCCTGAGCTAATTGCATGGTATAAAACCGCCGCTCCTGCGATATCGCTGTCCAAAGGACTAGAGCGCGATCGCGGCGCTGACGAAACAGGCGGCCAAATGGCGGTCTTCGGGCGACTCGGCTCACGCCCATTCAACCAGCAAGAAATGCAAAAACTGTATCTAGATAAAGACGGAAAGCCTTGGTATGTGCCTACATCTAAGGTCAATAAACGTCTGCTCGAGGAACGCAAATGAGTATCCATACAAGAATCCGCACAATATCTATCGCGCTAATCCTTGGCGCCGCAAGCATGACTAGCTCGGCTGGCAGCAGCACGTTACCAGATCAATCTAGCGATAAGCATCTTGGCGTTGCTAGCTGTGCCTCTAGTAATTGCCATGGCTCGCTGCAAGCGATAGATAGAACCCGTGTCTTACAAAACGAGTTTATTACATGGTCACGAGAGGATCAGCACAGCCGCGGCATGCAGACCCTTCGTAGCGAACAGTCGAAACGCATTGCCTCTAACCTAGGGCTAGACACGCCTGCGGAGAACGCGGAAATCTGCATGGATTGCCATATCGATAATCCAGCAGAAAAGTCGCGTGGCCATAAATTCACCCTTAGCGACGGTATAGGTTGTGAGGCCTGTCACGGCGGAGCAGAAAACTGGATTCAGTCGCATACTAATAAAGGACGCAGCGTGTCCGATAATGTCGCCGACGGGATGTACCCCACGGCCGACCCGGAAAGTCGCGCAACCCTTTGCCTATCTTGTCATATGGGTAACGATGACAAGTTCACCACCCACCAAATCATGGGTGCTGGCCACCCTAGATTAAGCTTCGAGCTACAAACCTTTACTGAACTTCAGCCGGCCCACTTTCGAGTAGACGAAGACTATAAAGCTCGTAAGAAAGGAGACGACCTCATACACGTATGGATCACTGGGGTGTATAGCAATGCCGCCGCTTGGCTAGAATTAGTCGACTCTGACTGGCTGAACCCTGAGACCGTGTATCCAGAGCTTGCGCTGTTTGACTGTCACGCTTGCCACCACCCGATGAGCGACCAGCGTTGGATGCCGCGCAGTAGCAAAGGCCCGCCGGGCACAGCACGCATTGCCGATAGCCACATCATGATGGTTTGGGCGCTAACCTCTCACCTGCAGCCGAACGAACATCAACGACTTGTTAGTTGGCTACATGATATCCATAAAGCCTCTAACACCTCGGTTAAAGCCCTTAAAAAGCAGGCTAAAATTGGCTTAGAGCTACTCAGCGAGCTACAAAAACATCAAACGCAGCTCACACTTTCGAGCAAGGCCCGCAGCGCATTGCTCGAGCGTATTGTTTACGGCGGAAAAACCGGTTTGTTTGACGACTATGCGGCGGCCGAGCAAGCCGCCTTTGCGGTGCAGTTGCTACTACGCGAACTAAACCCCGAGCGCTTTGCCGAA
>JBLHFB010000048.1:0-10177 GCA_047614865.1 Gammaproteobacteria bacterium
CCCCATGGTTTGGCTGTTTTTTAGCCAAATCTGTTCTCTGTTTTGCTAGTCTTCGGAGGCTTTCTTGTCCAATCCTGCGCTCCTCATCCTTGAAGACGGAAGTGTATTCCGTGGTCAGTCAATTGGTGCTGACGGTCAAACCGTTGGCGAAGTGGTTTTCAACACCGCAATGACTGGTTATCAGGAGATCCTTACTGATCCTTCCTATTCGCGTCAGATTGTTACCTTGACGTATCCGCATATTGGAAACGTTGGTGTGAATGCTGAAGACGCCGAATCTACTTCGGTACATGTTTCCGGATTGGTTATTCGCGACTTGCCGCGCTTGGCGAGCAATTTCCGCTGTGAAGAAACCTTGGGTGACTATCTGAAGCGCAATAACATTGTTGCAATTTCAGACATCGACACTCGGCGCTTAACCCGCATCTTGCGCGAGAAGGGCGCTCAATCTGGCTGCATTATCGCCGGAGATGTGGATGAGTCAGAAGCGCTAGTTGCTGCAAAAGCATTCTCGGGCCTTAAAGGTATGGACCTAGCCAAAGAAGTCACCTGCGATGCCCCCTATAAATGGGAACACGGCACTTGGAAGCTAGTCTCTGGTTACAGCAAGGCTGGAAAGACGAAATATAAAGTTGTCGCTTACGACTTCGGAGTGAAACACAACATCCTTCGTTTGATGGTTGATCGTGGTTTCGATGTCACGGTTGTTCCCGCGAAAACCCCAGTGGCTGACGTGTTAGCGATGAATCCAGACGGCGTATTCCTTTCAAACGGCCCCGGTGATCCTGAGCCATGTGATTACGCTATCGAAGCGATTAAAACCCTATTGGACAAGAAAGTTCCTATCTTTGGTATTTGCCTTGGCCACCAGTTACTGGGGCTGGCTAGTGGTGCTCAAACTGTAAAAATGAAGTTTGGTCATCACGGTGCAAACCATCCAGTTCAAGATTTAGACAGTGGCAAGGTGATGATTACTAGTCAGAACCACGGTTTCGCGATTGATGAAACCAGCCTGCCTAGCAACCTGAGAGCTACCCACAGGTCTCTTTTTGATGGTTCCTTGCAGGGTGTTGAGCGTACCGACGCGCCAGCCTTTAGCTTCCAGGGACACCCTGAAGCGTCGCCAGGCCCCAAAGACGCCGAAGGGTTATTTGACCGCTTCGTCGACCTTATTGAATCATCGCAAAAAGCATAACCGGATAGAAAAGTAAGCAATGCCAAAACGTAATGACATTCAAAGCGTACTAATTCTTGGTGCTGGCCCGATTGTAATAGGCCAAGCCTGTGAGTTTGATTATTCTGGCGCGCAAGCCTGCAAAGCGCTTCGCGAGGAAGGCCTTCGAGTTATCTTGGTTAACTCAAATCCTGCCACCATCATGACCGACCCTGACACTGCCGACGCGGTTTACATTGAGCCGGTTGAGTGGAAAACCGTTGCGCGAATTATTGAGAAAGAACGCCCAGATGTACTCCTGCCAACCATGGGCGGCCAAACCGCACTGAATTGTGCTTTGGATTTGGATCGTGAAGGCGTTCTAGAAAAATATAATGTTGAAATGATCGGCGCCACGCCAGACGCAATCGACATGGCAGAAGATCGCCTGCGTTTCCGTAACGCAATGGACGAGTTGGGCCTTGGCTCTGCGCGATCCTTCGTAGCTCACAACATGGAAGAGGCCGAAGTTGCTCTTGCAGAGCTTGGCTTCCCAACCGTTATTCGCCCGTCGTTCACCTTGGGTGGCAGTGGTGGCGGTATTGCCTACAACAAAGAAGAGTTTGTTGAGATTGTTGAGCGCGGTGTGGACATGTCGCCAACCAATGAGGTGCTTCTTGAAGAGTCACTACTAGGTTGGAAAGAGTACGAAATGGAAGTTGTTCGCGACCAAGCGGACAACTGCATCATCGTTTGTGCGATCGAAAACTTCGATCCGATGGGGGTTCACACCGGTGATTCAATCACCGTCGCACCAGCTCAAACGCTTACCGATAAAGAATACCAGATCATGCGTGACGCCTCGTTGGCGGTGCTTCGTAAGATTGGCGTTGAGACCGGCGGTTCAAACGTGCAGTTCTCGGTAAACCCTGATGACGGTCGTTTGATCGTTATTGAGATGAACCCACGTGTATCTCGTTCGTCTGCTTTAGCGTCCAAAGCGACGGGCTTCCCGATCGCAAAAATTGCCGCCAAGCTTGCGATTGGCTACACATTGGATGAGCTGCAAAACGACATTACTGGCGGTTCAACACCGGCTTCGTTTGAGCCAACAATTGATTACGTTGTTACCAAGATTCCTCGCTTCACCTTTGAAAAGTTTGCGGAAGCTGATCCGCGTCTAACCACTCAGATGAAGTCTGTCGGTGAGGTGATGGCAATTGGCCGTAGCTTTCAAGAGTCTATGCAAAAAGCATTGCGTGGCTTGGAAGTGGGCATTGACGGCTTTAATCCGCAGTTTGAAGAGCACAGCAGCAGCGAAACCTTAGCCACCATTCGTCAAGAAATGGCCGAGCCTAAAGCTGACCGTGTTTTGTATGTTGCCGATGCGTTCCGTGCGGGGATGAGCGTTGATGAAGTGTTCGACGTTTGCTCGATTGATCGCTGGTTCTTGATTCAGATTGAAGAGATTGTCCAAGCTGAGCAGCGTGTATACGACACGCCGTTCTCGACCATGGATTATGATTTCTTGCGCGGGCTTAAGCGTATGGGCTTCTCAGACGAGCGTCTTGCTAGCTTGTCTGGTGTTTCCCAGCACGCAATGCGTCGTAAGCGTCATGACTTAGGTCTTCGTCCAGTTTATAAGCGCGTAGATACTTGCGCTGCCGAGTTCTCTACCGATACCGCATACCTTTACTCAACTTATGAAGAAGAGTGTGAGGCGACCCCAACTAATCGTGACAAGATCATGATTCTAGGTGGTGGCCCAAACCGGATTGGCCAGGGCATTGAGTTTGATTACTGTTGTGTTCACGCTGCCTTGGCGCTCCGTGAAGCGGGCTATGAAACCATCATGGTTAACTGTAACCCTGAAACGGTTTCTACCGATTACGACACCTCGGATCGCTTGTACTTTGAGCCGCTAACGCTTGAAGACGTGCTTGAAGTGATTGAAACAGAAAAGCCGATGGGCGTGATTGTTCAGTACGGCGGTCAAACCCCGCTGAAACTGGCTCGCGCACTAGAAGCAGCCGGCGCGCCGATTATTGGTACTAGCCCGGATTCAATTGACCTTGCAGAAGATCGCGAGCGCTTCCAGCAGTTGTTGTTGCAGTTGGGGCTACGTCAGCCGCCAAACCGCACGGCGCGCAGCATTGAAGACGCTATGCGCCTTGCTAATGACATTGGCTTCCCAATGGTTGTCCGCCCTAGCTATGTGCTAGGTGGGCGCGCTATGGAAATCGTTCACGACCTGAGTGACCTCAAGCGCTATATGACTGAGGCAGTTTCGGTTTCAAATGATTCGCCAGTGTTACTAGATAAATTTTTGCAGTGTGCCAAAGAGATCGATATTGACGCGATCTGCGATGGTCACGAAGTGATCATCGGCGGGGTAATGGAGCACATCGAGCAAGCAGGTGTTCACTCTGGTGACTCAGCATGTTCTTTGCCCCCGTACGACCTAACTCCTAAACAAATAGCTGACGTTTCAGATATAGCTCGCCAACTAGCCACTGCCCTTAAGGTGCGTGGTTTGATGAATATGCAGTTAGCAATTCAAGATGACGAAATTTACATTATCGAAGTCAATCCTCGCGCATCTCGCACTGTGCCCTTCGTTTCGAAAGCCACGGGCCGTCCATTAGCTAAGATTGCGGCACGCGTTATGGCTGGCGAAAGCTTGGCCGAGCAGGGTATTTCGGGTGAATTGATCCCGACACATTTCTGCGTGAAAGAAGCGGTATTTCCGTTTGTTAAATTCCCGGGTGTTGATCCGATTCTTGGGCCGGAAATGAAATCTACCGGTGAAGTAATGGGGATTGGTGCTACCTTCCCTGAGGCATATGCGAAGGCCCAATTGGGCGCTAGCGTGACTTTGCCTCGTGGCGGTAAAGCCTTTGTTTCTGTTCGAGACGCCGATAAGCCAGAGTTGCCTGAGCTGGGTAACGAGCTAGTGAAGCGTGGCTTCACTTTGGTTGCTACTGGTGGAACGGCGAAAGTACTGAAAGAAGCGGGTCTAGATTGCGAAGTGGTCAACAAGGTGCACGAAGGTCGTCCGCATATTGTCGACATGCTAAAGAATGGTGAAATTAGCCTGACGGTGAACTCCACAGAAGGTCGCCAGTCTATCAACGAGTCGAACTCCATCCGTTCAACAGCGTTGCAACAGAAAGTTACTTACTTCACTACCATGACAGCAGGCTTAGCGGCGGCGAGAGCTATTGACTATTTAGATGCTCCAACCATTACCTCGCTTAACGAGCTTCACGCTGGAGTTAAGCAAGTTTAGATTAGTCGTTTAACGCGGCCACGGCGTCGCGTTAAATTTGAAGTATGGGCGATCTCCGCCCATACTTCCTTTATCCGGTTTTATTTGAAGCCCTGCGTTCTCACGCAGAGGCCTCCTATTGTTTTAAAGGTTTGCACAATGCAAAAAGTACCACTAACTATTGCCGGCGCAGAGAAAATGCGTCAGGAATTGACCAAATTGAAGCACGAAGATCGTCCCACCGTAATCCAGTCGATTTCGGATGCGCGTGAGCATGGCGACTTAAAAGAGAACGCTGAATATCACGCTGCTCGTGAACAGCAGAGCTTTATCGAAGGCCGTATTCGCGAGCTAGAAGATAAATTGGGTCGCGCACAAATTATTGATATCAACGAGATGCCGCAAACCGGAAAAGTGATTTTCGGCACTACTGTTAAAGTGGAAGACGACGATACCGGCGACCAAGCAACTTACAAAATTGTTGGTGATGATGAGTCGGATGTTGCTCAGCGATTGATTTCGGTCAACTCGCCAATTGCCCGCGCTTTGATTGGTAAGCAAGTCAATGACGAAGCGGTAGTGCAAACCCCGGGTGGCGAACGCGTTCTGATTGTTATTGATGTTCAGTACATCTAGGTAGCTGAACGAATGCGTCCAGTATCTGGCGAAAATGTTCTGCTTAGTCTTTGGGTTGGCGGGATCTGGGCGATTGGTTATATCGCGGTGCCGGTGCTATTCGCTACAATCGAGGATAAAGCTGTCGCCGGCGCGGTAGCAGGGCGACTATTCACTGTTTCTGGCTGGGTTGGTTTTTGTGCTGCTGGTTTATTGGCGCTGCTTTGGCTTATTCGGCTTGGGCGTGAGGCGCTGAAAACCCCGCGCTTCCCTATGCTATTGCTTGCCTTAGGCTTGCTGCTGGTAAATTTGCTCTATGTGCAGCCGCAGATTATTTCCGCTCATCAGTTATCGACAACATCCAGCGAAGATTTTGCTTTATTACACCGAGCAGCAGGCGTGATATACATGCTTGTCAGTGTTATTGGCTTGGGATTGGTCGCGTTTTCGGGCCATCAGCCAGAGAAAGTCGAACGCTAAGTGGCTTTTAGTCAGTGCTTCCCGTGGGTAGCTTGATAGTTTCTAAGCGAGTAGCTTTGCCGGCTTTGAAGTTAGCTGGCCGCGGGCGATAGCAAACTGCGATGTTGCCAATTTGCTGCGCAACGGTGATATCAAGTCGCTTGCTGATTTTTTTGATCAGAGCGTCTCTTGCATCGCGGTCGCCAACTGATATACGAACTTTAATCAGTTCGTGGTGGCCCAAGGTCTGATCCAGTTCTGCAACTACCGATTCAGTAAGCCCTTGCTCGCCAATCATCACCATGGGTTTTAGTGCGTGACCTAGGTTGCGAAGATACTTTTTTTGTTGGTTATTAAGCTGGATTGGCATTGTTTAAGTCCTTTAGGGTCGCGCATTGTAGAATAACCACCGTTGCTTTGCACGGCGATGCGTTAGCAAGCTTGCAAGCAGTCTGGTTGCCCCGCCTTTTTTTTCATTACAACGCCCTTTTGAAGCTATAAAACCAATGTCTAAGCGATCCAATTCAAGCGCCGCGTGGCTGCAAGAGCACCATAAAGATCAATACGTTATTAGATCCCAAAAGGACGGCTATCGTTCGCGGGCAGCTTATAAGTTGGAAGAAATCAACGATAGAGATCGGCTTCTAAAGCAGGCGTCGGTTGTGGTCGATTTGGGGGCGGCTCCTGGCGGCTGGTCGCAATACGCGGGTCGCCTGATGCAGGGCAACGTGCGGATCATTGCGAACGACATACTGGAAATGGAAGAGCTGCCCGGTGTGGAATTTGTACTCGGCGATTTTCGTGAAAATGCGGTGTTTGATGGGCTGATGCGCCAGATCAACCAGTCAGACGATGCGAGCAATAAACGTATCGTAGACCTTGTAATGTCAGACATGGCCCCCAATACTTCAGGTAACAAGGCAATGGATCAGCCGCGGATGATGCATCTGGCTGAACTTGCGCGTGATCTGTCGCTTGAGGTATTAAAGCCGGGTGGGTCGTTCTTGGTGAAACTCTTTCAAGGTGAAGGTTTTCAGGAGTATTTGGGAACTTTGCGGGCTGATTTTCAGCAGGTCGTGACCCGTAAACCGGCCGCTTCTAGGTCTCGTAGTTCAGAGCTTTACCTGCTCGCGAAAGGTCGTAAATAAGCGTAGACTGCTCGGTTAACTTTATAGGGCCTGGAATCATGGCCTCGGATAGAAATTAGATGAATGACTCTGTAAAAAATATTCTGCTTTGGGTAGTGATTGGACTCGTATTGTTGGCTGGTTTTCAGGCTTACAACGGCAACCAAGAAGTAGTCGATGAAATTACCTATTCCGAATTTTTAGAGCAGGTTGATCGTGGCGGCGTTCAGTCGGTTGAAATGCGCGGCCCCTATATTGAAGGCAAGCTAAGCGGTGGTGGATCTTTCACTACTTATAGCCCAGAAGCATCTAATTACGGTCCGTTATTAGGTGACTTGCGTGATAAGGATATTCCTTTTCGTGCCGAAGAGATTCCTGGCCCGTCTATTTTAGAAAAGCTATTCTTTGCGATATTGCCAATTCTATTGTTGGTGGGCGTTTGGGTTTACTTCATGCGTTCGATGCAAGGCGGTGGCGCCGGTGGCGGTCGCGGCGCGATGTCGTTCGGCAAGAGCAAAGCCAAGATGTTGGGCGAAGATCAAATCAAAACCACTTTCGCCGACGTGGCTGGCTGTGACGAAGCAAAAGAGGAAGTCCAAGAAATTGTCGAATTCCTAAAGGATCCTGGCAAGTTCCAAAAGCTTGGTGGTCATATCCCTAAGGGTGTTTTGATGGCGGGGGATCCGGGAACCGGAAAAACCCTGCTCGCCAAAGCTATTGCTGGTGAGGCCAAGGTCCCATTCTTTAGTATTTCAGGCTCTGATTTTGTTGAGATGTTTGTCGGTGTCGGGGCATCTCGAGTGCGTGACATGTTTGCTCAAGCGCGTAAGCACGGTCCTTGTATTGTATTCATCGACGAGATTGATGCTGTTGGGCGTCACCGTGGTTCTGGAATGGGCGGCGGGAATGATGAGCGTGAACAAACGCTGAACCAATTGCTGGTTGAAATGGATGGCTTTGAAGCCCACGAAGGCGTAATTGTTATTGCTGCCACCAACCGGCCTGATGTGCTCGATAAGGCCTTACTACGTCCCGGCAGATTCGACCGCCAAGTTAATATAGCCTTGCCAGATATCCGCGGCCGCGATCAGATTCTTCAAGTTCACATTAAGAAGGTACCGCTGGCCCCAGACGTTAAAACGGAAGTGATTGCTCGCACCACGCCGGGATATTCCGGCGCGGAATTAGCCAACCTAGTAAACGAGGCGGCTTTGTTCGCTGCGCGTAAAAGTAAGCGCTTGGTCGAAATGTCTGATTTCGACATGGCGCGTGACAAGATCAATATGGGTCCAGAGCGCCGCTCGTTGGTAATGGATGATGAAGAACGTTTGCTAACCTCGTATCACGAAGCAGGCCATGCAATTGTAGGCATGCTGGTGCCATCTGACCCGCTGTACAAAGTAACCATCATTCCGCGTGGCCGAGCGTTAGGCGTGACCTTCTTTCTCCCAGAGAAAGATCGTTTGGGCCAGTCTAAAGAATGGTGTGAAGCGACCTTGGCAAAAACCATGGGAGGCCGCGCTGCTGAAATCCTTATTTACGGTAAAGACAAAGTTACCAATGGCGCGAGTGGTGATATTCAGCAAGCGACTTCAATCGCTAGAGCTATGGTTGAGCAATGGGGCATGTCCGAAGCGCTCGGTCCTGTGCTCTATGCCGGACGTCAAGAAGGCTTGTCGGGCGAGACTGCTCGAATCGTAGATGATGAGGTGCGCCGGATTGTCGACGAATCTCATGCGCAAGCAGCAGCGATGCTAAAAGAACACGAAGATGTGCTTCATAAAACGGCTGAAGCTTTGATGAAGTACGAGACGCTTGACGCTGCTCAAGTAGCGGAGCTGATGGATCGCAAAGAACCAACTCCACCGCCTGGCTGGGGTGAAGATTCAAGCAATACGCCTCCAAGCAGCGGCGCTGGTGTTGTTAGCGAAGACAAGCCTAAAAGTAACGTTACCCCCATTGGTGGCCCTGCCGATCAGCAGTCGTAACTGGTGACAACTTTGAACTGTGCGGGCAGGTTGCTTGATCTGTCCTCGCCGAAGGTAATGGGAGTGATTAACGTCACTCCCGATTCATTTTCGGACGGTGGAAAACATCTGAGTCTCAACGCAGCACTTGTACGTGCTGCTGCGATGGTCGAAGAGGGCGTAGCGGTTTTCGATGTTGGTGGCGAATCAACCCGCCCAGGCGCTAGCCATGTGTCTGTCGATCAAGAGTTAGAGCGGGTTGTCCCGTTGATCGAAGCGCTATCAAAGCATTTCGATTTGCCAATATCTATAGACACCCAAAAGCCAGACGTTATGCGCGCCGCTGTTGGCGCTGGTGCTGGGCTTATCAATGACGTCAACGGTCTGCGCGAAGCGGGTGCACTCGCCACCGTTGCCGAACTCAAAGTTCCTGTATGCCTAATGCATATGCAGGGCAATCCAAGAACCATGCAAGCCGACCCAAGCTATCTTGATGTGGTTGGCGAAGTGACTAATTACCTTGAAGGCCGGATTGCCGCGTGCTTAGATGCGGGGGTGCTGGGTTCAAATGTCATTGTTGATCCTGGCTTTGGCTTCGGTAAAACTCTTCAACATAATCTCGAATTGTTGAACGGTTTGGCGCGCTTAGCTGAGCTGGGATATCCAGTTTTGGCGGGAATGTCTCGCAAGCGGATGATTGGTGAAATTACCGGACAGAATATCAATAAACGCCTAGCAGGCGGCCTGGCCGCTGCTTTGCTTGCGGTACAGAATGGTGCTGTCTTAATTCGGACCCATGACGTCGCCGAAACAGTTGATGCTCTTAAAATAATAAAAGCTGCAGCGCTTGCTGTGGATACTCAAGTAGAAAGAAATGCACAAAATTAAATTTGGAACCGATGGGATTCGTGGCCCGGTTGGGGTCTACCCAATGACAGCTCAGGCGATTGTTCGGCTCGGGCAGGCCGCTGGCAAAGTGATTGCTTCCCACAGCAAAAATAGTGCGCCGAAGGTGTTGATTGGTAAAGACACGCGTATTTCAGGGTATATGTTTGAGTCCGCGCTTGAGGCCGGTTTTTCGGCGTCTGGTGTAAATATCCGAATGCTTGGGCCGATGCCTACTCCGGCAATTGCCTATTTGACCCGAACTTTTCGTGCTGATGCCGGAATTGTTATCAGCGCTTCACACAATCCTTACTACGACAACGGAATTAAGTTTTTTGGCCCTGATGGGACGAAATTGTCTGATGAGCTTGAGCTCGAGATTATTGAAGCCTTTTCTGGCGATTTGACCACGGTAGATTCCAGCATGCTAGGTCATGTGCGCCGAATAGAAGATGCTGGCGGCCGCTATATCGAGTTCTGCAAAAGCACATTTCCAACTGATCTCTCGTTGGCGGGCCTAACTATCGTTGTTGACGGTGCCAATGGCGCTGCCTATAAAGTGGCGCCGCGAGTCTTTCGTGAACTGGGCGCGACAATTCATGTGATTGGCGACCGTCCAGACGGATTGAATATCAACCAAGACGTCGGTTCCACAGCTCCTGCTGCTCTGCAGGCTGCGGTTTCAGAGCATGGGGCTGATCTC
>JBLHFB010000049.1:0-10102 GCA_047614865.1 Gammaproteobacteria bacterium
GGATGGGGATGCTGATCGGTTGCAGATGGTCGGCGCATGCGGTGAGCTAATTGATGGCGACCAGTTGTTGTGGATATTAGCAACCTACCGTCAGGATATAGGTGCTTTGCGTGGCCCGGTGGTTGGGACGATCATGAGTAACCTCGGTCTTGAGCAGAAACTTAAGTCACGAGGGATCGAGTTTATTCGTGCAAATGTCGGTGATCGTAATGTGATTGCCCAATTGCAAAAGCATGATGGCGTGATTGGTGGAGAAACTTCTGGCCATATTATTTGCATGGACAAAACCACTACTGGCGACGGCTGTGTCGCCGCTTTGGACGTGCTTTCGGTTATCCAGGCTACCGGTAGGTCGCTGACTGAATTGGCCTCAGAGATGCCTCAATTTCCACAAACCACGATTAATATTGATGTTGTTAACGCCGTGGACGTTTCTAGCGATCCGGGTATCCAGACGGCTAAGCTCGCAGCGGAAACCGCATTGGGCAATCGCGGTCGAGTTATCTTGCGTGCCTCGGGTACGCAGCCGCTAGTCAGGGTTACTGTGGAAGCGGAAACGGTAGCCATGGTAGAAGAGCATGTAACTCGGCTTGCGGCCGTGGTTAAACAAAAAATAGGATAAGAAAATGCGTACTGCACTAGTGGTTGGTAATTGGAAAATGAATGGTTCTCGCCGCCAGGTTGCGGAGTTTGCCATTGCTATCCGAGAAGAGACGCAATTTCTCGCCGGCATTGATATTGCTGTCTGCCCGCCGGCGCCATTCCTAACCGATATGGGTTTGGCGTTAGCAGTGGGTGAAGAGTCAGCTGGAGCGGCAGAGATTGGACTTGGAGTCCAAAATCTAGCGGCGACCGAATGTGGCGCTTATACCGGCGAGTTGGCGGCCAGCATGCTCTCCGAGTTTGGTTGTGGCTATGCCATAGTTGGCCACTCGGAACGTCGGGCGCTTTTCCTTGAAAGCGACCAGCAAGTTGTCGACAAAACCTTGCGCGCTCTTGACGCCGGTCTTACTCCGATTGTCTGCGTAGGAGAGACATTGGAGCAACGCGAGGCAAATCAACATGAAGCGGTAATATCGTCGCAATTGATGCCTATTATCGACACGCTTAACCAAGATCAGCTTTCAAATGTCGTTATTGCCTACG
The DNA here is from genome assembly GCA_047614865.1 of Gammaproteobacteria bacterium. Lineage (GTDB taxonomy): Bacteria > Pseudomonadota > Gammaproteobacteria > JAPPPA01 > JAPPPA01 > JBLHFB01. The sequence goes on from JBLHFB010000049.1 coordinate 1,147, forward strand.
AGCCAGTCTGGGCGATTGGCACGGGAAAGACTGCCAGTAACGAACAGGCACAAGAGGTGCATGCCTACATTCGTGCCCTTATCGCCGATGTTGGTGATACAATCGCGCGCCGTTTGCGCATCCTTTACGGGGGAAGCGTTAAACCAAATAATGCCGCAGCGTTGTTCAATATGCCGGATATCGACGGCGGCCTAATAGGCGGAGCATCCCTGCAAGCAGCTGATTTTGCTGCCATTTGTCGTGCCGCGGCGTAACGTCGAAGCATCTATATTTCTGCGAAAAATTTGCGATTAAAAATATGTACACGTTTGTATTGGTAGTTCACGTTCTAGTAGCCGTTTCATTGATTGGCTTGGTTCTCATTCAGCAAGGCAAGGGCGCTACCGCCGGAGCTGGATTCGGTGGCGGTGGCTCGTCGGGCACCGTGTTTGGTGCGCGCGGCGCGGCATCTTTTCTGTCTAAGCTTACAGCTGGCTTAGCGGCGACATTTTTTGCTACGTCGTTGGCGCTGGCTTACTTTGGCGCTCAAGTTACTACCCAGACATCACTTATTGAACAATCTGCAGAGGTTGATGTAGTTGAGTCGTTTGATAGTGACGTTCCAGCATTGCCGGAGGACGCTTCAGTTGCTCCTTCTGCAGGCAAAGGCACGGTAAATCCATCAGCTTCTAGCGAAGTTCCTACCGCTCCTGCTGAATAAATCTGTATAATGCGCGCCGCAGTACGTTAAGTATTGTGGCGCGGAAAAGCTAGCAATTGCTAACTGTTCTGAGTCTATGCCGAAGTGGTGAAATTGGTAGACACGCCGCCTTGAGGGGGCGGTGGCGCAAGCTGTGCCGGTTCAAGTCCGGCCTTCGGCACCATAAATAAAGTACTTCCTAGTCCTAAGAAAGCACGCAGCAAAAGCGTGCGCTTTTTCAGAGTTCCGGAAAGCCTCGTTGTTGGATTCAACATTGGGAGGCGGCTCCCTTTTGGGAAAAACCCGTTTCCCGCGTAGCTTTTTCGTTTCTGGGCTTGGTGGTCATTGGATTAGCAGGCGGAACAAAACGACGATGCGTTTTATTATCAAAAAAGGACTGGATTTGCCCATAAGTGGCACTCCAGAACAACGCATCTACGATGCACCTACCGTTAAAACGGTGGCGATCGTAGGGCCCGACTATATAGGTATGAAGCCGACCATGCTGGTTCGCGAAGGCGAACAAGTTAAGAAAGGTCAGGCGCTATTCAGCGATAAGAAGAACGAGGGCGTGATTTTTACCGCTCCCGCAGCTGGCACCGTTGTTGAAATCAAACGTGGCGCAAAACGCGTTCTCCAATCCGTTGTTATCGAAGTGGCCGGCGACGAATCCGAAACCTTTGAGAGTTACGATGCGGGAAACCTTGCTTCCATAGATGGCCCCAAGGTTCGTGAGAACCTTATTCGTTCTGGCCTCTGGACAGCGCTACGCACGCGTCCATACAGTAAAGTCCCTGGGGTCGACACCATGGCGGTTAACATCTTTGTTAACGCGATGGACAGTAACCCCTTAGCTGCAGATCCAGCAGTTGTTCTAGCTGGACAAGGTGACGACTTCAATAACGGCCTAACCGTATTGACGCGCCTTACTGAGGGTAGCGTCTACGTTTCCCGAGCGACCGGTGCAGACATTGCGGTAAACGAAGGCGGACAAATTAAGGTTGCCGAGTTTGAGGGTCCGCATCCCGCTGGTTTGTCAGGTACTCACGTCCATTTGATCGCGCCTGTATCCAGCGAGCGTCCCGCTTGGACTATCAACTATCAAGATGTTGTCGCGTTCGGTCGTTTGTTTACCACTGGCGAACTCTACAATCAGCGGGTTATTTCGATCGCTGGCCCTGGCGTATCCCAGCCGCGTTTGCTGAGAACATTGTTAGGTGCTCGGATTAGCGACTTGATTGCTGATGACTTGCCTTCAGTTGAAAGCCGGGCAATTTCGGGATCTGTGCTGTCAGGCCGCCGCGCCAATGGCTGGGCTAATTATCTAGGTCGCTACCATTTGCAGGTCAGCGTTCTTCCAGAAGGGCGCGAACGCGAATTATTCGGCTACATGCGCCCTGGTAGCAATAAATTCTCAGTTACCAACGCCTATCTATCGGCATTCTTCCGTAGTCGTCATTTCCACATGAACACCAGCCTAAATGGGAGTGTTCGTGCGATGGTTCCCATCGGAAACTTCGAGAAGGTTATGCCGTTGGACGTTCTTGCCACCCAATTGCTGCGTGCGATTATGATCGGCGACGGCGATTATGCCCAAAAACTGGGTTGCCTCGAACTGGATGAAGAAGATTTGGCACTTTGCTCGTACGTTTGCCCTGGCAAATATGAGTACGGCCCAATTTTGCGTGATGTATTAACTACAATCGAAAGGGAAGGCTAATGGCAGGTCCAGTACGAAGCTGGCTAGATAGCCTGCACCCGCAGTTCGCAAAGGGCGGGAGATACGAAAAGTATTACGCCCTATACGAAGCGGTAGACACATTTATCTACTCTCCCGCCGATGTGGCTCGCAGCGCGCCACACGTTCGTGATGCGATTGATCTGAAACGCATCATGATTATGGTTTGGGTTGCTACTTTCCCCGTTATGTTTATGGCGTGTTGGAATACCGGTTACCAAGCCAATATGGCGATGGCTGTCGCTGGAGCCGAATCGATTGAGGGCTGGCGTGCTAGTTTAATCGCGGTGCTTGGCGGCGGATTTGATCCCGCCAGCGGCTGGGACAACTTCACACATGGCTTGTGGTACTTCTTACCTATATACGCCGTAACCTTTATGGTTGGTGGCTTCTGGGAAGTCTTATTTGCTTCTATCCGTCGCCACGAAGTTAACGAAGGCTTCTTCGTCACGTCGATTCTTTTCACTCTGACGCTTCCGCCGACAACTCCGTTGTGGATGGTGGCTCTCGGGATTAGCTTCGGCATTGTTGTTGCCAAAGAAATGTTTGGTGGTACGGGTAAGAACTTTGTAAACCCGGCTTTGGCAGGCCGAGCGTTCTTATACTTCGCCTATCCGGCAGCGATGTCTGGCGACTCGATTTGGACTGCGTTTGATGGTTTCAGTGGCGCCACGCCCTTGGGTATTGCGGCGACAGACGGTCTAGCCGGCATCCAAGCGGCGGGTATCACTTGGCAACAAACTTTCTTCGGTGTAATGCAGGGCTCTTTGGGCGAAACCTCTACCTTAGCGATTCTGATCTCCGGCGTATTCTTGGTTGCAATGGGAATCGCATCGCACCGTATTATTTTGGGTGTATTGATCGGCATGATCGCTACAACCTATGTGCTCGGTGCTTTGGGTAACCCAGAGACTAATCCAATGTTTACACTAGACTGGACCTGGCATTTGACATTGGGTGGCTTCGCCTTTGGCATGGTATTCATGTCCACAGATCCGGTGTCAGCGTCTATGACTCACACAGGTCGCTGGATATTCGGTGGACTAATTGGCTTTATGGTGGTGTTGATACGTGTTATTAACCCTGCTTTCCCAGAAGGCATCATGTTGGCAATTTTGTTTGCTAATCTTTTCGCTCCGCTGATTGACTACTTCGTTATGCAGGCGAATATTCGTCGCCGTGCATCGCGTACTGCAGCGTAACTAGGAGGATCTGAGATGAAAAAAGACAGTGCCTCGTACACCATTCTAGTTGCTACAGCGCTATGTTTGGTTTGTTCCATTATCGTGTCGGCTGCCGCCGTAGGTCTACGCCCACTTCAGGAAGCGAATAAAATCGAAGATCGCAAACGTAATATTTTGTCGGTTGTCGGTTTACTTCAAGAAGGGCAAAGCGTCGAAGAAGCATTCAAACAAGTCGAAATTGCTCTAGTCGATCTTGAAACTGGCCAATACAACACCGAATTGGATGCAGCGACTTACGACCAGAATAAGTCGTCCGATGATCCTGCACTGAGCACCAAGTTAACTAGCAAGCAAGATATTGCTGGGATTGGTTCTCGTGCTAACGCTGCTACCGTTTACCTCGTTCGCAACCAGGACCAGTCGGTTCGCTACATTATTCTGCCGGTCCACGGTTATGGCCTTTGGTCGACCTTGTATGGTTTCCTAGCCCTAGAAGGCGACGCCAATACCGTTGCAGGCTTGAGCTTCTATGATCACGCCGAGACTCCGGGCTTGGGTGGTGAAGTTGATAATCCAGATTGGAAGGCATTGTGGCCGGGAAAAATTGCATTTAATGCAGCTGGCGAAGCAAAATTGGGTCTAGTTAAAGGCGCAATTGATACAAGTAAACCGGAAGCGGTCCACCAGGTGGATTCGCTTTCTGGCGCAACTCTTACCAGCCGTGGGGTAACTAACCTGATTCACTTCTGGTTGGGTTCAGATGGCTTTGGTACCTACCTCAAGCGTTTACAGGCGGAAGGATAAGACATGGCAGATTCAGCAAAGAAAGTCGTTCTCGACCCACTAATCGACAACAACCCAATTACCCTGCAGATTCTTGGTTTGTGTTCCGCTTTGGCGGTTACTACCAGTCTCGCAGTGGCTTTAATCATGTGTCTGGCGCTCACTTCGGTAACCGCCTTTTCTAACATGTTTATTAGTATGGTTAGAAACCAGATACCGAATAGCATCCGTATTATTGTTCAGATGACAATTATTGCTTCGTTGGTAATTGTTGTTGATCAACTGCTCAAGGCTTTTGCCTACGACGTTAGTAAACAATTGTCAGTGTTCGTTGGTCTGATTATCACTAACTGTATTGTGATGGGACGCGCCGAAGCGTTTGCGATGAAAAATTCACCGGGAATTAGCTTCCTCGATGGAATCGGAAATGGGCTCGGTTACAGTCTCATCCTCATCATAGTCGGCTGCGTAAGAGAGTTGTTTGGTGCAGGAAAGCTACTGGGCTTCCAGGTAATGCCGGATGCGTATATTCCAAACGGACTTATGCTACTGCCGCCCTCTGCATTCTTTATTATTGGCTTCATAATCTGGATCTTCCGTACTTGGAAGACTGCTCAGGTCGAAAAAGCTGATTATCAAATTCACTCAGTGCATAGCGCTGACGCTCACTAATTAGGGAGATTGTAGAAATGGAAGGATTACTCTCAGAACTAATTAAGGCGATATTTGTTGAAAACTTAGCCTTAGCGTTCTTCTTGGGCATGTGTACGTTTTTAGCAGTATCTAAGAAGATTGAAACTGCGGTTGGTCTCGGTGTGGCGGTAGTCGTTGTACAAGCGCTTACGCTGCCGGTAAACAACCTATTGTTCCAGTACATCTTAGCTGATGGCGCTCTTGCTTGGGCTGGCCTGCCAGATATTGATCTAAGCTTTTTGGGCCTAATTTGTTATATCGGCGTTATCGCGGCGATGGTGCAAATTCTTGAAATGTTTCTCGACCGCTATATGCCCGCGCTATACAGCGCGCTTGGCATCTACTTGCCGCTAATCACTGTGAACTGTGCCATTCTTGGTGGCACCTTGTTCATGGTTGAGCGTGACTACAACTTTACTGAGTCAGTAACCTACGGAATTGGCAGTGGAATTGGTTGGGCGCTGGCGATTACTGCTTTGGCAGGTGTTCGGGAAAAACTAAAATACAGCGATGTTCCAGATGGCCTTCAAGGTCTTGGGATTACCTTTATCACCGTTGGCTTGATGTCGCTTGGCTTCATGGCTTTCGGCGGCATCCAGCTTTAGGAAGGAATTTAGAGAATGTTAGAAGTATCCCTCGGAGTTACCTTCTTTACCGCGATCGTACTCGTTTTAGTAGTCGTTATTCTTGCTGCAAAAGCACGTTTAGTAACAAGCGGCGATGTAACGATTACAATCAACGGCGAAAAAGAAATTATTGTCCCAGCGGGCGGGAAGCTTCTTGGCGCTTTAGCTGAACATAACTTGTTCGTTTCCTCTGCCTGCGGCGGTGGCGGCACTTGTGCGCAGTGTCAGGTTAAGGTTCTTGATGGTGGTGGGTCAATTCTTCCAACCGAAGAAACCCATATAAACAAGCGTGAAGCGGCAGAAGGCCAGCGTCTTTCTTGTCAAGTTGCTGTAAGGCAAGACATGAAGATCGAAGTCCCAGAAGAAGTATTTGGCACTAAGAAGTGGCAGTGCAAAGTCCGCTCAAATGAAAACGTAGCAACCTTTATTAAGGAACTTGTTTTAGAGCTTCCGGAAGGCGAGAACGTCGATTTTCGTGCAGGTGGCTATATTCAGATCGAAGCCCCAGCCTACGACATTAACTACAGCAATTTCGAAGTTCACGACGAGTATCGTGGAGACTGGGATCGATTTAAGATTTGGGATCTGCACGCCGTCAATCCGTCTCCCGTGATTCGCGCTTATTCAATGGCGAATTACCCTGAAGAACGCGGCATCATTATGCTGAATGTTCGTATTGCGACGCCACCTCCGGGACCTAATTTCAATAAATTCCCGCCAGGCATTATGTCCTCGTTCATCTTCAACCTTAAACCAGGTGATGATGTAATGATTTCGGGACCATACGGTGAGTTCTTTGCCAAGAAAACAGACGCAGAAATGGTATTTATCGGCGGCGGCGCCGGCATGGCACCAATGCGATCGCTCATATTTGATCAGCTTCGCCGCTTGAATTCTGAGCGCAAGATTTCATTTTGGTATGGTGCGCGTAGCTTGCGTGAAATGTTCTACGTCGAAGACTTCGACATGCTTCAGGAAGAGAACGACAACTTCAAATGGCACGTTGCCTTGTCTGATCCTCAGGAAGAAGACAATTGGGAAGGGCTTACCGGCTTTATTCATCAAGTGCTGTTTGAGAAATATCTACAAGAGCACGACGCCCCAGAAGACGTCGAGTACTACATGTGTGGGCCACCGATGATGAACGCGGCCGTTATCAAGATGCTCGAAGATATGGGTGTTGAGAGCGAAAACATCATGCTGGACGATTTCGGCGGTTAGTACTAAGATTAGGGCGCCCGATCATTTTGGGCGCTTTGTCGTTGTGGAGTTGAGTTAGGACTGTCTAATGCAGATTTTTTTGATTACTTTCGTATTTATGCTCGCCGTGGTTGCTGCCATGTCGATTGGTGTTATCTTTAATCGCGATCCCATTAAAGGATCTTGTGGCGGTGCGGATAGCGAAGATTGTGCGTGTGAACTCGCTGGGAAACCCCGAGCTTGCGATCTAAAAGAAGAGAGCGCTTAGTTATAAGCACTAGGAGTAGATATGCTGCATGAAGTTGCTGTAAAAGATTTTATGTCCGCCAGCTTGGTTACCTTCAAGCAGGATATGCCGGTGCTAGACGCCATCCAACAGCTAGTGGAACTAAGAATCTCTGGAGCTCCCGTAGTGGACAACCTTGGAAACCTGGTTGGTATGCTTTCGGAAAAGGATTGTTTGAAAGTCGCACTCAACACCGGCTACTACGAAGAGCTTGGCGGATCAGTTTCTGAATATATGACAACAAAAGTTGAAACGGTAGAGACTACCGCTAGTATATTAGAGCTTGCTCGGTTTTTTCTTGAGACACCATTCAAGCGTTTCCCTGTAATAGGCGAGGATAATACATTAGTGGGGCAGATTAGCCGCGCCGATGTACTGCGAGCTATTCTTAAGATTCGTACATAGATTAAACATCGTCACCTACGCAGTGTGCGTATTTGGTGAAATTTGATCTAGAAACATAGTTATCCGTTAAGGGGGCCTTTTCGAAGGCCACTCGATCCCACCCTAGGTCTGCTATGGCTTTGATCTTGTATCGCTCTGTCGCTTCTGCACCGGTTCAAGCGCCAACCCTGCTGGGCGTTACTAGCTTTGTTTCGCCAGGGTTTGCGCGCCAGTCATGATCATTCGCAGCATAATCACGGTTTGCTCGGTGATTTCCGTCCGCCGTTCTTCAGACGCATCCACCGCTGTTACACCCATCGCGAACACCAATCGTGTAATTGCTTTAGCCGCTAGGGCCGGCTGGTAGGTATTTGCGCCAATTTCAGTTTGTATGCGAATTAGCTCTTCGCACAGCTCGTCTTCAAAGTGCGAAAGCTCTCGGTCCGCCGCGTGTCGGAAGGCATCAGAGCCGACCGACATTTCCCGTAGCAGTATTTCCAGATATTTATCTTCAGAATCAAGTTGATCCATGAACACTTCCACTGAAGTGCGGATAGCGCTGCGTTCCGGCGAGAGCCTTAGGCGGGCTTCACGAATAATGCCGCGTAAGCTGCGGCCCGCTTGGTCGATCAATGCGACAGTAAGTTCATCTACGTCACGGAAGTGCCGGTAGAAGCTGTTCGGTGCAATGTTCGCTGCTCGAGCAATCTCTCGTAAGCCCAGTGATGATACGCTGCGGTGGGTACCCAGCAAACTAACCGCAGCATTAACTATGTCGGCCGATGAAATTTGCCGGATTCTTGCGGAGGTTTCTAGCTGTCGCTCTCGTGGTTGAGGTATATTTCCGCTCATAGGCTAATACTTAGTTATTGTTTCTACAGATTTTATAGCACCACCCAATGCATGTATATACAACTGATTAGACAGATGTATATACATATGTTTATACCGAAGTATAATGGCAGCGAATTTACAGGTATCAGCCTATGAGCATGAGACTAAAAATTACCAAAAAACTACTCAAAGCGTTTGTCTCGCCGGCGCAGTTTGACTTCTGGAGCAGGGAGGTAGGGAGCACTGTAGCTTGGGACCGCTGTCTCGCGCGGATTGTTGGTATAACACAAGAAAACCCCAATTCCGTTAGCCTGAAGCTAAAGGCCAATAGTAATTTTGGTGGCTTTGTTGCTGGCCAGCACGTCAACTTAACAGCAGAAATTAAGGGCGTGCGTACTACCCGCGTTTACAGCATCACCAACACGCCCAATGACAAAACGGTAGACCTGACTATCCGTGCAGAGCCCCGCGGCGTAATGAGCAGCTGGTTAACGCAAACCGCCAAACGCGGAACGGTAGTAGAACTAGGACGCGTATTTGGTGGACTGT
>JBLHFB010000050.1:0-10089 GCA_047614865.1 Gammaproteobacteria bacterium
GTCGTCGAGCATCGCCAATTGCATCGTAACCAGCTTATGCTGAGCAGTTGCGGCAAGGTCTTTGAGAATCAACCTTTGAGTCTTGGTTAACACCCGAGACTTTCTATCCAAGATACAAAATGTACCTAGTGGCACACCGTTTGTATGCACAAGCGACACTCCCGCATAAAAACGCACAAGCGGGTCCGCAATAACCAGTGGGTTGCGTGAAAAAACTGGATCTACGCTAGCGTCTTCCACCAGCATAAAACCATCGGCGGTATCCACTGTATGGGTGCAGAAGCTGATCGCACGCGGAATCTCTGTGAGATGCGAGCCGAGATTAGACTTGAACCACAGGCGCTCGTTGTCGAGTAAAGTTACTTGGGCCGCCGGCACATCAAATATGTTCATCGCCAAACGGGTTAGCCGATCAAATCGCTCCTCTGGTGGCGTGTCCAATATAGCGAGTTCTTGGATTGCTGCAGCACGCTTTTGTTCAATATCCATTTCCATGCATCCACCGCCGTGTCGGTAATTCTTGGCGCAATAGTACAGCCGGAATCGGCGCTACAAAAACTCAATCCGCATCGGTTTTCATGTGGGGATGGCGAGTGTAATGCCGCATATACAAACTACTGATTTATAGGTACTTTGTAGCCATATCGCGAACTGATTTGGTTGGGACGCTACGCTGCTTTGCGCGACTGGACGAATGAGTCATGAATATTACTGTCAAACCAGTCAGTAACGATGGATATACCTTCCATCCGCGGCAGCGCAGCGAGCTTGCCGTCGACAGCATCGGCCAAAGAATCGGCATTTTAGTTACCAAATAAGGTCGCGAACAAGCGCTTAACCTCGTCATTGGGTTTAATCCCTGCACCTACCGGACTCCAATAACGTTCGAGTATCTTGCGGGCAACCTTTTGGTGATCTGGATTTTCGGTGCGTCGCGTCATAGCGCTGTTGCAGTACCACGCGAAATGTACACGCTCTTGCTTCATGGCGCGTTTGGTCAACTCCGCCAATACGGGGTTGTTAGTGGTATCGCGAAGGCGCTGATAACCCGCGTGGGTTGTGAATTCTTGTATCGCCCCCCCCCACACATCATGTATATGGTGATGAACTTCTGGCCATATATCTTCGAAATAAGTGTCGAGGCGAGGCTTTCAAATTTGTTCATGAAAGTTGATTTACGTTTCAGCGAAGCAATCCGTTGGTCTCCCAAATCCACCCCGCGGACTTTCAGCAATTTCGCCAGCGCGTATCCATGGAAGTACTAATCGTAGTTCCACACCGACAGGAATGCGATCACATCCGGGTCATCTACCGCAGAGCTATGAAGCAAGTCACGCATATACATGACGGTTTGACTTTCAATGTCGGGGAAATAGGTCAGTACAAATTTCTCGTCTTCAGTCAATCCAGCCCTAGCAGCGGCCTCCCAGTCGATATCATCGATTAAGCTTATGGGTGATCTTTAGAATGCTTTCTAGTTCCACGATGATTGCCTTTGCTGCCCCGCTAGGGTGTCTAGCGGTATCTACAAAACGCTTTTCCATCATCATTGGATTCGTAGCAGTCGAGATCACCCGGGGAAATTGCCAATCGACAACTTCAAGCAAGCGCTTGGTAGTGTAAAATCTGCGGGTGCAAAGTTCCTGCGTCGTTAGACGCCTCAGCCCGCCAAACGGCAAAAGGTTTTCTCCATGCAACCACTCTGGTCACCCAGTCAATCCGACATTGAAGCGACGAATATCTACGATTTTATGCAGGCGGCTAATGCTGAATTTGGCTTGGCGCTCGCTAACTATGACCAGCTACATCGTTGGTCAGTAGCCTCTGCAGAAGACTTCTGGAGCTTCAGTTGGGACTACTTTGGAGTGCTTGGAGACAAAGGCAACCAGATTACTCAAGACCTAACCGTTCTAGAAAAGGTCAACTGGTTTCCTCAAGCAAGGATCAACTTTGCCGAGAATCTCTTAACCCGTCGTGATGAGGGTGTTGCACTCCATTTTCGAGTGGAAAATGTCGAAAGCCGTTCACTTAGCTGGGCACAACTTTACGATCAAGTTTCGCAGCTTCAACAGTTCCTCATTCGCTCCGGCATCCAAGCAGGCGACCGAGTTGCCGGCTGTATGCCCAATTGCCCCGAAACCATTGTTGCGATGCTAGCGACCACCTCGCTTGGTGCCGTTTGGACACAAACTTCGCCGGATTTCGGCGCTAACAGTATTGTTGAGCGTTTTGGTCAGGTAGAGCCGAAACTGTTGTTTACTGTCGACGGCTATGTCTACAACGGCAAACCCCAAGACATACGCGAGAAAATGAGTGAGGTTCGAGCACAGCTGCCAACCGTGCAAACGAGTGTTTTGTTTTCGATGCTGGGCTTAGTATCAGAAAACGGCGTTAGTTGGAATTCGATTCAGGAGCAGCATGATCCCTGCGATATTCAATTCACCCGAATCGACTTTAATGATCCCGGATACATTCTGTATTCATCTGGCACCACCGGTAAGCCCAAATGCATTGTCCATCGCGTTGGCGGCGTGCTGATGCAGCATATGAAAGAACAACGGCTGCAGTGCGACGTAAAACCGGGTGACACAGTCTTCTGGTTCACAACCTGCGGATGGATGATGTGGAATTGGCTAGTTTCTGCCCTCGCATCTGGCGCTACGATAGCCTTGTACGACGGGTCGCCAATGGCGCCAACAGACACCGTACTCTTCGACTACGCTGACGAAGTCGGGATTACTCATTTTGGTACTTCGCCCAAATTCCTAGACAGCCTCAAGAAGGCTGGCCACCGGCCAGTCCGCTCTCACGATCTCAGCTCGATCCGCGTATTGGCTTCGACCGGATCGGTTCTCGCACCAGAAACATTTGATTATGTCTACCAAGACATCAAGGCAGACGTGCAACTGGTCTCCACCAGCGGGGGCACCGATATCTGCGGCAGCTTTATCGGCGGCAACCCGATGCAGCCCGTCTATAAAGGCCAGCTACAAAGTATCCAGCTGGGCTTAGATGTGGCGATATTCGACGATGACGGACAACCGGTGGTGGGCGAACGTGGCGAGCTTGTTTGCCGAAACGCCCATGTATCGATGCCCGCTGGATTTTGGAACGATCCTGATGGCGAGCGCTATCACAACGCATATTTTGATCGCTTCGACAACATCTGGTGCCACGGTGACTTTGTAGAAATTACCGAACAAAAAGGCCTGATTGTTCACGGTCGTTCAGACGCTACCCTTAATCCAGGCGGCGTACGGATTGGCACTGCAGAAATCTATCGCCACGTTGAGCAGCTTGACGAAGTACTCGAATCAGTCGCTATCGGTCAAGAATGGGACAACGACGTGCGGGTAGTTTTGTTTGTAGTACTCCGCGACCAGCTAACGTTGACTGACGAGCTGTCCATGCAAATCAAACGAACCGTTCGCAGCCAATGCACGCCAAGACACGTGCCCGCCCAGATTCTACAAGTGCCGGAAATACCACGCACCCGAAGTGGAAAAATCGTAGAGCTGGCTATCCGAGAAGTGGTGCATAACCGTCCAGTTAAAAACCAGACTGCCTTGGGCAATCCTGAGGCACTGGAGCACTTCCGGGACAGAGCCGAGTTATCTAGCTAGCGCGCCAGCTTCGACATTTCATTCCGGTTAGCTGGATATGCTCTTTTGGAAAGCTGTCGATCTTGATCTGCTCGTAACTCTTCGAGTCAGCGGTTTGCGTGGCTGCCGCGTAGTAGCTGCTATTACTCTCTTTCACCGCTTCCTGAGGAACACCTTCGCCAGTCATTGGGCCTGAGGATACTGAAATCACAACCTCCTTTGCCGCATCCAGAGAAATAGTCGCCGTGCCTTGTTTACTGTAAACGTTGGCGTAAGCGAGGTTTTTCAAAATCTACTTGCCCAGCTGCCCGTCGGGAAAAATCGTGACAAAGGTATTGCTATCCTAGGCAACAACATAAAGCCCCGAGGCGTTAAAGAAAACTGGACGCCCCAACTCCTTGGTGTCTATCGCCATAAGTCGTTAGACCGTTGGCGGACAGCGCGAGCAGCTAGCCGCCACTAGCACCATGCCGCGAGTGTATTAACCGTATTCAATAGTGAGTTTATCCATCATACCTGCGGTACTTCTTTCAGGCTGAGCTAGCGAATAAACACCCTTGACACCCTCTGGGCCTAGTTCAAAAGAAAACGCGGAGCCTGCGATAGTAGATAAAAGAGTCGGCGCAAAGACGCGTTTGATCGTGGTTTTGGTAATGACTAATTGGGAGAGCGTTGCGGAGCACGCTAAAGAAGTCAATCAAAAAAGCAAGGAACTAGAACCACAATGGAGATAATTCGAGGGATTCTGGAAACACCCACCCGACTTATTCACCAGACGGAATCTTCCCGTTGCCAACCTCGGCAAAATAAGCTCGAATCGCTGCCACGTCTGTCGCTTTATCACCAGTAGTCATAAAGACTTGACCAATCACCAGCATGCGTCTTGAGTAGTCAAAGACCACGGTTTGAATTGGTAGCTCTGCCGCCTTGGCGATGTGCCAAAAACCAGACTTCCATTCTTCCACATGGGTACGCGTCCCTTCGGGAGACAATCCAAGCCACATTTTTTCGCGTTTCTGAAACTCTGAAACCACGCTAGAAACGAGGTTATGTGCATCGTCACGCGCCACCGGAATCCCGCCCCAGCTTTTGAACATAGATGCGGCAGGACCGACAAAAATCGCGGCTTTCCCTAGCCAATTCGCTTTGACACCGATTGCCATCTTGGCGGCCATGCCGATCACAAAATCCCAGTTACTGGTATGTGGGGCAACAATCAATATCGCCTTCTTATAGTTCGGCAGATCACCTTCTACTTGCCACCCTAGAATCCGCAATACCAAATGGCCAATAAAACGCCAACAAGCGCTTGCGCTACGCGGCATATTCTCCGGTGATATCGGTATCGACATGCGAGATCCTTCGTCTGATTTTTACTATTATTATTATGCTTAGCTTAATGAGCCTTAAGCTGCGTCTAGCTACAGTTTAAAAGCAGCGTTCGACCTTTCGCAACCCCGCACAATAACCTGCAGTTTTAGTGGCCGCTGTCATCCTAATTACAAAGAGATAATTTAGCCGAGCAGAAGGTCGGGCGTGCTAAATTGGAACACCGAAAATTCAACAAAGCGAAAAACTTCATGTCAGCACCCAAGCAAGCAACCCGCCTTTTTTCAACAGTTAAAGCCAGCGGCACTGTCGAGCTATCACTGACAGAAGCCCCTTTGAAGGATTGCGCTGAGAACGAAATAATTGTTCGCGTTGAAGCCACCCCAATCAATCCATCAGACCTAGCAGTGATGTTCAGCGTGTCTGACCCCAGCAAGCTGACTGTCGACAATGGTGTACTCAGCGCCCCGATTGCTCAAGCTATGCAACGCGCCGCGGCGTCTCGGGTAGACGTGCCGATTCCTTGCGGCAACGAAGGCGCAGGAACTGTAGTTGCCGCGGGCAGTAGTGCCACCGCTCAGTCTATGCTTGGCAAGACCGTTGCGGTAATGGCCGGTGGCATGTACTCCACCTTCCGCAAAATCAAAACATCAGAATGCATCCCCTTCCCTGAGGGCGTGACCGCGAGAGAAGCCGCATCAAGCTTCGTTAACCCGCTTACCGCCCAAGGCTTTATTGGTACAATGCGCTTAGAAGGACATAGCGCGATTATCCACACCGCGGCAGCGTCTAACCTCGGACAAATGCTTTGCAAGCTCTGCCAAGCCGACGGCGTGCCGCTAATCAACATTGTGCGTAAGCCAGAACAGGAAAAGATTCTGAAAGACTTAGGTGCGACTCACGTCATCAATTCATCAAGCCCACGCTTTATGAAAGACCTGATTGCCGCCTGCACCGAGTTAAACGCCACGCTGGCGTTTGATGCTACCGGCGGCGGGCAACTAGCCAACCAGCTACTGATGGGAATGGAAGCAGCCGCAGCGGCCAACATGACCGAGTTCAGCGCCTACGGCTCCACCACCCACAAGCAGGTTTACCTATACGGCGGACTAGATCGCTCAGCCACCACGCTAAACCGTGGCTACGGCATGGCTTGGGGCGTTGGCGGTTGGTTAATGCCGAACCACCTGCAACGGGTTGGCCCGGAAGCACAAGGCAAAATGTTTGCCCGAGTCGCACAAGAAATACGTGGAATCTTCGTCAGCAGCTACAACCAAGAAATCTCGCTACCCGAAATGTTAAGCCTCGATGCCGCCAGCAAATACACCCAGCAAGCTACCGGCCTTAAGTATCTGGTAAACCCTCAGAAGTAAGTACTACAACGTTTAGCTGGCAGCCTGGTCGGCTGCTGGCGAGACCTAGAGGCAGTGCATTAGTTCCTGTTGCACTTCAGCGTCAATATCTTCAAATAAGTAGAATACTCTGAACTTGGTCATCGCTACTGGGCAGCGTATGACAGCTGCCCTAGAAGATGCGCTTGAAGTCTTAGATGATTTTACCGTACTCAGGCGTCAAGCCCGTGCTTGGTAAGCTTTGGTTTCCGCTGTGGCCTAAGGTTTCGGGCACAACAGGGTCTTGAGTGCCGTCAAATATATGAATTGGCAGTGCGTTGTTGACGGCTGAGAGTTGCACTTCTTCGGCATCGGGGAAATAAGTGGACATGGTCATCAGCCCGCCCAAGGTCTCTGGGTAAGATAGCGCGGCGTGTTAAACCCATAGAGATAGCGATCAAGTTCTGAAGCAGTCAATTGCCGCGCTTTAGGTATTTATACGAGCACGATACCGAGTTAAGGCAATTAATATCGCCGCCAGAACCATCATAACTACTGCGTAAACCAACATCGCGAAAAACGCCATATTGCCAAGTGCTGCGGCCGCTGCAGTGGCCGCGGTTGCTGGGAACAGCGAGGCTTTAATCAGCACTCCCAGGTTCACATTTCGGACACTCAGTTCAATATTAATTGCCGCTTCATCAGCTAACTTTAGTCCGAGCAACTTAGGAACAACGAAGCCGATTATTGCTAGCCCGATGGCGAAACCGCACACCAACAAGGCGTTGTCTACGCCAAACGCCTTCCAATCGAGCCTGCCAGCCAAACCCGCACCCACAACCATCACTACAATAATCGCTAGACTGAGACGCACAGCCCAGCGGGAAAGCGGCTCTGCCACCTTGGGTAGGTAGTGCAAAATGGCCATGCCTACGGCTAGCGGCATGAGTAAGGTAATGAGAATTTCTGCAGCAATTTTCCCAGCAGGCAACTCGAAACCAAGCGGCACATAATCGCTAATCAGGGCTTTGAGCACGAGCGGTACGGTCACTAAACAAAACGCGGTCGTTACCGCCGATAAAGCGATAGACAGTGGAACATTTGCACGAGCAATGTGGGTGAAAATATTGGATGTGCTGCCACCCGGGATAGCGGCGAGAATTGCCAAACCTATCGCAACACCGGGCTCTACGTTTAGAGCATGAAGAATGCCCCAGGCCACTAGTGGCACTCCAACCACTTGGGTCAACAGGCCGACAATAAACGCGTTGGGTGCCTGAGCCACAGCGAAGAAATCAGCCAACTTGAGCGTCGCACCCATGCCAACCATCGCAAATAGAAGCTGGAAGAAAGCCAACCAATATTCATAACGAATATAGAGCTCACTCATTGTCTTTTACTATCTGGAGATGCTGAGTAGATAGAGGGCTATTGCGCCAAGCGGAATGCCGATCGGATACAGCAGCATCACTTTTTTCAGCACATCGCTTGGACCTTCATTTTTGTAGGAACCAAAGGTGTGAATCACCATAAAGAGCAGCGACACGCCCCCGTAAACCAATGTTGTAGCAGCCAACATTATCGCCGATACGCCGCTAACACCGGTTGCTGCCAAAGCAGAGCCAAGCGTCGCTAAAACCATTCCTGACAGCCAAATCCTGCCATAGAACCAAGCCATTTCTGCATGGGAATATTGTCGCTGTAACTGGTTAGACATGGGATTCCTTTCGAGGTGGTTTCAAGCCCATTATTCTAGCATATTGCCCGCCGATACCCGCCCAGAAAAACTCGCTTTGCAGGACAAAGTCACGCTGTTAAGTGTTATTCACGCAACCTTACTTGACCAATCACTTCCTTGCTAATCTCCGCTTCCGTATAGGGCATTGGGTGCCATTCTTTCCGCGAATAAGCCCGCGTGAAATCGGCATAGTGCGGACTGCCGGGGTCAGTCGACTGGGAGTACGTTAGGAATGCTTCCGCCTGCACGTCATCGTTTTCGTCGAAAGTAACTGTTTGAATATAGCTGTTGCCATAGGTGGTTTGGCCGTAGCCTTCCGTTTCTGTGGGGGAACCGTGGGTGCCTCTCCAAATAGTGAATGAACCGGCGGTTCCGCTGCCGCCAAAGACCGGTATACGCGTTGTGCCATCATTGTCTGCCGACCACTGATTTTCAGCCGTGGTTGAGGTTAACGACACATTGTTGTCATTCAACTTCTTAACCGCCAAGGCAAAGCCGTCTTGCACAGATGCAGCCGATGTATCTAGGTCACGTGGTGTTTGGTAGGCCTGATCGCCTCTTCCATTAAAGGCGGTGTTGAATGGCGCGGCTGCTCCGCCTATCTGACGCCAAAATTCACGCCAGATGTGTCCGCCAACGCTTTCAAGATTGTTGCGGCCGTCCCAGTTGGCGAGCAAGGTGCAGGCTTCGCTGATGTCCACCACCGTGCCGGCATCATCTCCTTCTTGAAGGGTGTAGCTGCTACTAGAACAAAGCGCTCCTAACGGGGTCGTTCTTTCGGTGTCTGCGGTGTAAACACGACTTCCTAGAACGATATCTTGTAGCAATTTCATATTAAGCTTGGTGTCAGCGGATATCAGCTCTTCTGCTTGCTGGATACATAAGCGTGTCCGTAGGCTTCGAGCGGTGTTTTCTGGGCCGATGATTGCGTCATAGCCGGTAACGGGTTCGCGCCAGTTGGTCAGCCAATAGCTGTCATTGCAGTTATGCACGTAATCTTGACGATCTAGGGTCGGCAAGTTACCCGGCCCAAATATACCGTCCACCTCGGTATCGGCATCCTGATCCCAGTCGCAAATAGACTTGCTCCCATCCAGCACCGGCAAGCCTGGAACAAGCTGCCCGACAGCTTGGTTAACACTGCCGCCACAGATGGCAGATTTCTCGTCGCTAACATTGGGAACTACGGTCACATCTGAATAATGCACGGCTCCATAACCACCATCACGACTCTTACCGATAGCCGCTGTATTTACCCACGGCACACCGAGCACCGAGGATTGCTGTTCTTTAAACTCTTCAATGCTTTGCGCCTGATTCCACACAAAGAACTGAGAGAAAAGGCGATCGTTTTCGGCATTCGCGTCGCGCAGCGTATAGGCCTTTCCGGGAGGCGTTCCCCATTCGATTAGGCCGGGAGAAATATCGACCATTGGCCCGTAGTGAGAGCGATAAAGGGTGCGTGTTTCTTCGACTATGCTGCCATCGGCTTCTTTGATTTCGACCGTGATTTCATTTTCTTCCATCGCGACTTCGCCGGCGTCAAATACGTAGCTAGTGTTTTTTGAACCCAGCGTAAGCTCGTAGAAGGTGAAACGGTAAGCTGAGGAAACCGTATGGCTCCATGCAACTTGGTTGTTAAAACCAATCAGTACCGCGGGAGCGCCATGCAAGCTAACGCCCATGATGTCGGCCTCCTTGCCATCTTCACCCGCTGACTTCTGCAAGTGCATAGCCCAAAGGCGCTCTGGTCCGCGCCACGGAAAATGAGGATTACCAAAAAGCAGCGGTTTGCCCGACTCCGTCATTTCCTCACCAAAGGCGTACATATTGCTGCCGAAACGGTTCTCAGACTCGGTGAAGTATTTAAAGCCTTCGCTAAGCTGATCCGGGGTTAGCTCTAGCGGCTCGGCTTTATTGCTGATTGCGGTTGATTTTCCAACGCCAATCGGAGGAATGCCCGCCGCCGGTGGCTGAGTGTTTGCGATCTCGGTCATAAATACCGATGAGCTAGCCACAATCGCCAAACGGTAAATTCGGTAGTACATATCGTCGGTAGAAATTTCGCGTAGCCAAGTGCTATCACGAC
>JBLHFB010000051.1:0-9735 GCA_047614865.1 Gammaproteobacteria bacterium
GGCTGCGAATGCGAATAACAACGCCCTGATCTCGGTACAGCTTGCCAATAAGTGGAAGCATACGTTCGGCAAGTTCCTGGCGTTCTTGCCAGTCCTGAAGTGTTTCCTTTTGGGCCATTGAGGCGAATCCTAGATAGTCTGAAAGCGGCGCAAATTATGCCAGAATTTGAGGCCCGTCGCCTATCGGCTGATACAATCAGCGCGATTTTTTGTGTGAACTTCTGATCATTTTGACATTCTTAAGCGTTTCACAAAGCACCCAAAATTTATTATTGAAAAGGAAATCCCATGAACGAATGGATCGAAAGCTTACAGCCAATGGCAACCACCCTCGTAATTAACATGGTGATCGCACTTGTTATCTTCATAATCGGTCGAATGGTCGCTGGTGTCGTTAAGAACCTAGTTACCAAGGCACTGAAGGCGCGCGGCGTAGACCAAACATTACACGGCTTCCTTGGCAGCTTGGCCTATGTCTCTATCGTTGCGTTCGCGGCAATCGCAGCGCTTGGCCAATTAGGCATTGAAACAACCTCATTTGTCGCTATTTTGGCTGCTGGCGGATTGGCTATTGGCCTAGCTCTATCAGGCTCACTAGCTAACTTTGGATCCGGCGTGCTGATCTTGATATTCCGCCCATTCAAGTCAGGTGACTTTATCGAAGCCGGGGGCGTAACTGGGGTGGTTGAAAACATTCATATTTTCACCACTAACTTGAAAACTGGCGACAACAAAGCTGTCATCGTGCCTAACTCGCAGATCATGGACGGCACCATCACCAACTACTCAAGCAAAGAAACTCGTCGCGTCGATTTCGTCTTTGGCGTTAGCTATAGCGACGACTTGGACAAAGTACGCAGCGCTATTCTTGATGTATTGAGCAAAGACGAACGCATTCTTAGCGAGCCGGCCACTCCGCTCGTTGTAGTAAGCGAACTAGCCGATTCAAGCGTTAACTTCACTGTACGCGTTTGGGTTAAGACCGCCGACTACTGGGACGTGTTCTTCGCCAACAACGAAGCCATGAAGAAACGCTTCGACCAAGACGGCATTTCTATCCCGTTTCCACAGCAAGACGTGCATCTTCACAAAGCAGACTAAGTCTACCTTTATGGCGCGCGGCTAATTCACTTTAGCCGCGTGAATAAAGCCCAGGAAGTTGCTGCTTAGCGGTTAAGTTCTTGGGCTTTTTTTTGCGCCATTTTTGACAGGCCACCAATAAGCCTTCTCTGTCTGCGGCTTGATCCCCGCCGAAACGAGAGGCGTCCAGCGCCAGTAATAGCTCTGCAATTTCTTGCCCATTGTCTTTATTCTCAGCCGAGCAGGCAAGCTGCTTGGCCGCCTCGGGAAGACTGACGATTGATTGATCTAGCTGAGCCGAGGCCCAACTACACAGCGCAGTAGTGGCTGCGGCAACATCGTTACTCTTCAGCGCCTTATTCGCTTCGTATAGCGACACAGGGCTTCGCGGTGCCGCTTTCGGGTGTGCAGTAACTTTCACACTAGGTCGACGGCATAGCAACAGCAACGTTAATACCCATATCAAGACTAGTAGCCCGACTAGTGTCCACGCCAAAATTTCGCGTGGCGCGATTGAGGGCACGCTAACAGCGGTAATTCCGGGATTGCTAGTTGGAGGCAACGCGGCTGGATCGATAGGCGCGAATTTGACATCTGCCGATGGCAGTACGTCAAACACCAACTCATCCATTCGAGTGACCTGCTGCTTATCATTAATGACGTCCCACCAAGGAATTTCCATCGCAGGAAAGGTCAGTTTACCGTCTAGTAACGGTATCAGCGCCACCGACAATTCACGCTTGCCACTAACCCCTGTCGCACTGCCCTGCGTCTCGTGGGTTCCAGGCTCGACGTAAGCACTGTACTTGTCGCTCTCCTGCAGGGTGATTTCTGGCAGCGCGCTTCCCAGAATTCCGTCGGCAACAATCTGGAACTTGAGCGTTACAGGCTCACCAACTCGCAATTCCGCATCGGCGGGAACAAGTTCCACGCTAGCCTTGATTGCGCTCGCTGGTAACCAATGACCGCGAGCCGCGGTGGGCGGTGGGTTCACGGTTAACTCTGTCTTATCTGCAGCTGCCTGGACTCGCCGAGTGTTTCTAAACATCCCAAATCCTGCACCGCCAGTGTCGACCTCACCACTGAATCGGCCGCCATCAACCATTACACTGCCGGCACCCTCGGGAAACGCCGCATAAACCCGCTCAATAACGTTGTAGCGAACCCCATCGACAATCGCAGTGAAGCGTCTGTCTTCACCCATTCTCTCCATCACTGCATTCGCAACCGTCGGAGTTGAAAGCTCACCCGAGGTGATATTGGAGCGAGCATGTAGCTGCTGGCGAATCATCACTTGCTGACCCACATAGGCGGTGCTCGGCTGCACATCAGTTGCCAGGAATATCTCTTCAGTTTCCCCAGCCGCCTTTGGCCGTGGCTTAACGTCTAAAACCACCGGATCTGTCGCTTTTCCATTCAGCTGCATACGAGGAATAGTCAGCTTTCCGCTTCGCTTTGGACGAACTATCAGTATAGTTTCGTAAGTGCTCTCCGAGCGTCCATTGACTATCTTAGTCTGGCTAGAAGATCTCCTACCAAGGGTTTCAAAGTCATCACCCAGTCTGCCCATATTCAATTGAGTATGCCGTCCCGAGCTAATCAGTCGAATCGTGACGTCTTCATCTTCAAACGCCGGATTCGGCGCCACTACCACCCGAATAGCCTGCGGATCAGGATGAGCAAAGCTGGCCGAAACCGCCAATGCCCAGTTTGAACAAAGCAACATACTGATTGAGAGCACCGCACAAGCAGGGCTAAGCTGGGGTAATAAGGCGGAAAAGACCGGGACGGGGGAGTTTATAAACATAAATGACCGAGTGAGCAGCTTTCCAACGCCGTTAGGCAAGCTTAGAACCATTGTGCAAAGTTCTCTGAGTACGATGCGATAGCGCATTACCATAGGTCTCCTGATTCAACGCTGGCGCCGGATTGTTCTGCAGCGCGGCGGTCTGCTTCGTAGGCAAACTTGCGGCGTAACAGCCCGGCGGGGTTGTCTTCAATTCGATTGAGCCACTGATCTGTGGCTTGGTCTTGTAAATTAGGTCGGCGAAGCACTTGGCGCTCTGCCTGCTCTTCCCCAGTTTCTTCGCTTTCTTGGCCTTCAGTAATGGCCTGCTCTGAGTCCTCAGCATTCTCGCCGCTCTCTTCCGTTTGTTCTGACAGCTGCTGAGCGGCTTGATCCATCGATTCTTGCTGTTCGTCGCTTTGCTCGCCAGCCTTTTGCATTTGTTGACGCTCTTGCTGACTGATTTGTTCAGCGACTTGGTCGCCTGCCTGCTCATCGGAGCTTTCAGATGGTTCGCCATCTTGACCTTCTTGGCCCTGTTGGTTTCCCTGCCCTTCCTGGCGTTCTTCCCCTGGTTCGCCCTGCTGATGCTGACCCTCTTCGCCCTCTTGACTTTCCTGTCCCTGCTCGCCTTTTTCGCCGTCCTTAGACTCCTGTCCCTCTTCGCCTTCCTGAGCTTCTTCGCCCTGCTCGCCTTCTTGGCCCTCTGGCTGTTGCTCTTTAAGCAGCTTTTCAATCAAACTGGCGTTGGCTTCTGCATCCTCAAAGTCGGGCTGTACATCGACAGCCTGCTGATAGGCTTCCAGCGCGCCCTCCAATTCACCTGATTTCGCCAAGGAATTGCCACGGTTATACGACGCAGTCGCGTTATCTTTGTTCATCCAATACGCGGCAGCATCTTGAAAGTTTCCGGCTTGATAGTCTGCGCTAGCGCGCCAGTCTGGATCATCGAAGCTCCCAACCGCTGCGGCAGCATCGCCATCAAGTAGCTGCTGATGTGCTCGTTGGTCGTTATTTTTCCAAAGTGACTCCCACCATGAGGCCTCTGCGGCAAAACCTGGCCGCGGAGTCATTAATCCAGCGCTGCACAACAGAAGCACTAGCAATAGTCCTCGCCCCCGCATGCCCAACAAAATCAATGGCAGCGCCGCCAAAAGGAAAAACACTCCGCCATCAACCCGCTGAGCCGAACTGGCAGCCTGCTCGCTTTGTTTAAATTCTTGTTGGCCGTCTACCGCCAACAACTGAGCAATATCACCGTTGCCACTGCTCGCTTGAAGAAAACGTCCGTTGCCGCTCTTTGCCAATTGCCTAAGCGATTTACGCTCCAGCTTGGCAAACACGATTGCGCCGTCTTTCTGTACAAATCCGGTTTCACCGCTTGGAATCGGCGCGCCTTTAGCAGAGCCAAAGCCCAGAACATCAACTCGGTGTCCTCGGGAGGCCAACTCGTCTGCCATTTCCATCGCCCGAGGAGTCGCTGGCGAGTCGGTCAACAGGATTACTTGCGCTCTGATAGCCTGAGTTTGAATCAACATCTCCCCTGCCAGCTTAAGCCCCAAGTCAATTCGACTGCCTTGACTAGGCATCAAATCAACATTGAGCGGCGGCACCAGATTGTCCAAGGTGCGAACATCCTCGGTGAGCGGCGCGATCGCGTAAGCATCGCCAGCAAAAACGATCAGTCCAGTTTGCCCATCCGAACTACGCGAGAGCATCTCGCGAAGCTTAATTTTGGCGCGACTTAGCCGGTTGGGCTTTATGTCTTCAGCCAACATCGACAGCGACAAATCCATCACCATAATTCGCGACGTAACCCGTTCAACCACGGGGGTTTCACGGGTTTCCCAACTCGGCCCGGCAAGCGCTAAACTCAGCAAAAAAGCAACCACAACGCTAGCGACAACCGACAGCCGTCGGGTGATCGATGTGGCTTGGTTTGCCGCTAGCTGAGTCCCACTCAAGGCCCGGAATAATTCAGGTTCCATGATTTTCTGCCAGTCGCTGCCGCCTGAATCACTAACGTTATGAACTCGCCACGCGAGCCAAAGCAGCGGCATCAAACTGAGCAAAAACCCAGGACGAATAAACTCAAGTTGATCTAGCCAAGCTATCATTTTCGCCCTCCAGACAACATCGGCAAGAAACTTAAAAGGCCGCTAAGTAACATCACCAAGCAGGCAGCTAGCAAGGGCCAGTGGCCTAGCTGGGTTATCGGCCGGAACTGTCGAGCATCGTCCTCGACCGGCTCTAGCTGATCGACTAACTCGTATATCTTTGCCAGCTCTGCGGTGTTTTTCGCGCGGAAATAACGGCCGCCGGTTTTCTTGGCAATCTCGTCTAAGACTCGCTCATCGAATTCAGCGCCACCAAATATGCGGTTGCTACCAAAACCAATGGTGTAAATTTTCATGCCGTGTGTGGCGGCAAGCTCGGCGGCTTTGAGCGGGTCTAAGCCGGCGTTACTCTCGCCATCGGTCAGTAGAATTAGCAACGGCGGCTTTTTGTTTTCGTCATCTTTTTGTTTTTGGCGAACACGCTTTAGCGCTAGCCCAATTGCGTCGCCTACAGCAGTGCGGCGCTGGCCTGCAATCCCAATCACCGCTTCGTTAAGTAGCTGAGCCACAGTCTCTCGGTCAAAGCTCAAGGGGCTTTGTAGATAAGCGTTGTCGCCAAACAGAATTAGGCCAACTCGGTCTTGTTCACGGCGTCTAATAAAGTCAGACGCCACCACTTGCACTGCCTGCAAGCGATTGAGTCGCTGGCCACCAATGTTCATATCCATTTCACGCATGCTGCCTGACGCATCAACCGCGAGCATCAAGTCACGGCCTTCATCCGGCACGCTTATCGCCTCACCTACCCATTGCGGATTGCAGGCCGCCATCAAAACCAGCAACCACGCTAGCCACCAAAGCGGCGCGCAGCGTTTTGATGATGTGGATTGGTGGGTGGTAAACGCGGAGAGATCGTTAGCAAAGCTCAAATGCAGCGCTTTCGATTCCATCTCTTTCCGTGGCCAGATTAAACCCAGAAGCCACGGCAGCGGCAGCAAGGCGATAAGCCAAGGCCATGCCCACTCGAGAGTGCCTGTTGCAGAGATTAGACTTCCAATCATAGCGCCGCCACCAACCACTGCTTGCTCAAGGCAAAACAATATCGGGCATCATCATCGTCTGGTTCGGCGCCACTAAAGCGTTGATCAAGCAACCAATCCGCTTGCTCGCCCCATTGAAGGTCTGGCGCTTTCAGCTGCAAAAAATCTTTCCAAGCTTTACCACTGAGTGGCGATACGTGCTGTTGGCCAAACTTCGCAATCGCCGCACGGCGCAATAACAAGGCTAACTGCGGCAATGCGATTTTCGGCTCGGCTTGTTCGGACCACAACGTATTTAGGTTTTCGAATTCAGCAAGGGCTAGTTTACGAACCCGCAGTCGCACACGTCGCGTTTTTATCTT
Organism: Gammaproteobacteria bacterium; assembly: GCA_047614865.1. Classification (GTDB taxonomy): domain Bacteria; phylum Pseudomonadota; class Gammaproteobacteria; order JAPPPA01; family JAPPPA01; genus JBLHFB01. The sequence continues at coordinate 6,326 of JBLHFB010000051.1, forward strand.
TTTAACCACAAAAACAATAATTATTGGCAGCAGGATAGCCAACGCAATCAGCAACCACCAGCCCAAGGCTAATGGCCAAACTCCGGGCGGCGGCGGGCTGTGAATATCGCGCAGCCCGGCAAGGGCTTGTTCTAGGCTAGCAGGATCCATGCTCTATCCTCGCCGTCCTAAAGCCCGCTTGAGGCTGTCCATTGCTGGGGTGTTTGTGTCTAGCTCTAGCCAATGTGCGCGACACATGATTGCTGTTCGGCGAAGCGCCTCACGGCGTTTCTCGAAGGCCTGTGTGTGGTTTTCCTGCTGTGTTTTCCCAGTCTGTAGCCAACCCCGGAACCCTGCGCCTTCTACTGGATAACGACCGGCATTGGGCAACTCGCGTTCAAACGGGTCGGAGACGAATCCAATCAACAACTCGCAATGACGCGAGAGCTGGAGCAGCTCGCGCTCGCATCGAACATTCCAATCTTTAAAGTCGCTGACAATCGCGACCACGCTGCCCGGTCTGGCGCTGCGGCGCAGGCGCTTCAAAGCATCAATCAGTGGCGGATGATCTGCATCAACTGGATCCGTTACTTGATGATTTTCAACCATCGCTTTCAGCAGACGAGTTACGCCACGTGATCCGCCCGTTGGGCGAATTTCTGTGTGCTTATTGGCCTGACCAAAAAGCACCGCACCCACGCGGTCGCCATTTTGTTGTGCGGCCCACGCTAGTGACGCCACCGCTTCACAGCAGACCACGGACTTAAACTTACCGCGGGTGGCGAAAAATTGGCTGGGGCTAAAATCAATCGCAAACAGCATCGGCCGCTCGCGTTCTTCACGTAGTAATTTAATATGTGGCGTGCTGGTTCTTGCGCTGACACGCCAGTCAATCGCCCGAACGTCGTCGCCTGTTTGGTAGGCGCGGAAATCGTCAAACTCAAAGCCGCGACCACGGAAGCCAGACAGGTGAGTTCCTGCCAAGTCGGTAAGCACTCGCCGACGGCTAGACAAATCAAGCTGGCGGCTTAGCAACCGCAAAGACAAAAGGTCGTGGAGCAAGACCTGCGTAGCAGACATTTAACAAGCCGCCTTACGGCGCAGGCACTCGCTCAATCAGGCGCCGAACCACATCAGTCCCTGAAATCCCATCGGCTTCTGCCTCAAAGCTCAGCAAAATTCGGTGACGGAGAACGTCTGGCGCAATCGCTTGTACATCAGCAGGCGAGACGTAGTCGCGACCTGCAAGCCAAGCGTGGGCTCGAGCGCAACGGTCCAAAGCGATTGTGGCGCGCGGGCTGGCGGCGGAGTTAATCCAGCGAGTCAGATCAGCATCCACTGCTTTGGGATCACGAGTCGCCATCACTAACTCGATCATGTATTGATCGATTTCCTCAGCACAATGCAGCTCTAAAACCTGCTGACGGGCGTCGAGAATGTCAGATTCTTTAATCTGCTGAGGCTTGCTGGCAGGCTGCTTGCTTGCCTGTTGAGCCGCTTGGCCACGCGCTAGCTTAAGAATCTTGGCTTCGGTTTCAGCATCAGGGTAGTCAATCGTCACATAGAGCAAGAACCGATCCAGCTGCGCTTCGGGCAACGGATATGTTCCTTCTTGCTCTATCGGGTTCTGAGTAGCCATCACCAAGAACAGCTCTGGCAACTGATAGCTGCTATTACCGACGGTAATTTGGCGTTCGCCCATCGCTTCTAGCAGCGCAGACTGCACTTTTGCCGGTGCGCGGTTGATTTCGTCAGCCAACACCAAGTTATGGAAGATCGGCCCTCGGCGAAATTCAAACTGCCCAGTTTCTTGCACATAAATATCGCTACCGATCACGTCACCCGGCAATAAATCCGGCGTGAATTGTAATCGGTGGAAATCGGCTTCTACGCCTTCTGCCAAGGCTTTAATCGCTGTGGTCTTCGCTAGACCAGGCGCGCCTTCAACCAGCAAATGTCCGTCGGCCAATAGAGCAATAAGTAAGCGATCAACCAAGCGTTCTTGGCCGAGAATGTGCTGCGTCATGTGATCGCGCAGCTGAAGAATGGCGTTTTTTGCGTCTGACATACTATTAACGTTTTATTCTGAGAGCACGCATTGTATGGTTTTCACTGCATCTGACAAGACGAAATAACCATGGAACAACGCATAATTGATTTAGAGAGCAAATTTACACTGCTCGAAGACAGTTACTTACGACTCAGCGATGAGTTTGCAGTTCAGCAACAAGAGCTAAGATTAGTAACTCAACAGGTCGAATACTTGCGCGCTTCGCTAGTAAACATGCAGCCAAGCGATATTGACGCAGGCGCAGAGCCCCCACCGCCGCACTATTAGCAATCAAGCGTGACACACAAACTCTAGCTTCAACAACCCCTAAGACTTTGCCAATGACGCTCTCCCGCCCACGCCGCATTCTCGCCGCAGTAATCGTATTTATCGTCTGCTTTCTGATTGCAAAAAAAATCATTGCCAGCAAAGAAACGGTAGAAGCTGCGCCACCCACAGAACGCAGCTGGAGAGTGCATTCGGTTGAGGCCAGTCTTGACAGCTTGTCCCCAGCAATTGACCTATACGGAACAGTAACCACGTCGTCACAGGCCACCCTTACCTCAGCGATCTTGGCTGACGTTTCTGGCGTCACCGCTAGAGCGGGCGACTCAGTAAACAGCCTGCAAACGCTTATCCAGCTAGATGACCGTGAAGCTAGAATTACTGAGCTACAAGCCTTAGCTCAATATCACGAAGCAACTGCGGCACTTAGCGTCGAGAAAGCGGCGCAAGCTACCGAACGCAGCACCCTCGAAAAAGAACAAGCCGTGATGAATCGCGCGGACGAATCATTAGCCAGAATCAAGGGCCTGCACAAACGTGGCCTGGCCTCACAAGCCAATCTAGATGACGCCAAAGATGCGCTCACCCGCGCCGAGCAAACATTTAGCGCCCGCAACCTTGCTGTCCAACAGCAGGACGCCAAGCTGAAAGCCCGCAGTGCGTCAGTTAGCCGTGCGAAAGCTGCGCTGGAACGCACAACTCTTGACCGGATGCGCGCCAAGGTTAAAGCCCCATTTGATGCTTACGTGGTGAATGTTGCGGTGGCGGTTGGTGATCGGGTTTCACCCGGCCAACCTTTGGCCACCGTTTACGCTAGAAACGACATTGACGTTAAGGCGCAGATTCCAAACCGCCATTTGCCGATTGTTCGCAAAGCAACCGACCTTTCAGCAGAAGAAGGCGGCAGTTCTCTGGCCCTTCATGCCTACATATTGGACAACCACAGACCCATAGCCAACGCCCGCTTGAAGCGCCTTGCCCGTAACGCTGGGCAAACCACGGGCGGCGTAGATGCGTGGTTTGAACTGGACAGTCATACACTGGAACTTGGCCGTCATGTGCAGCTTCGTTTACTGCTACCTAAGGTAGATGGCGT
>JBLHFB010000052.1:0-9677 GCA_047614865.1 Gammaproteobacteria bacterium
ATGCTCCTTGTACCAAGACTCTGCCATTTTAAGTAGCGTGCTTGTGTCGTTAACGGCATTACGGCCAAAGCTACTTGATAGTCGATCCAATTGCAGTGCCATTCGGCGACTAGAGTCTCCGCTTGGTGAATCGATCCCCGCGGCAATTTCCATTAGCAACACAGCGTCGCGTGCCGCAGAATCATCGCTTGCAGACTCGGTTTTGGCCTTCGCAGCTTCGCGCAGTGGGTCAAGTGCTCCAAGCTTTTCTTCACGTTGGCGTTGGGCGAGTAGTGTGTTTACTTTGCTCACCGCATCGCTGAAGGCTTTTGCAGCGGGGTGTTTTCTGGCTTCGTTCAGCGCGTCGCTGGTATCCCGTTGTACGTTACCCAGTTTCTGCTTTAGTTGTTTTGCCGCTGAAGTGTCTTCAAGCAATTCAAGAACCTTATCGATCTGCTGTTTGACGAATTCGGCGTGCTTATCTTGGTCAGCGCGACGTTCGTTATTGGCTTGCTTTGCTCTAGCAAAGATTGCGTCACCAGCGCCGCGGAATTGATCCCAAAGCAGGTTGTTTTGCTTGCGCTTTGTTGGGCCAGTTTTCTTCCAATCTGCTTGAAGACGTTTCATCTGGTCGGTGGCGCGGCGTAAATCTTCTATCGCCACCAGTTCTTTCGCGTCATCAATTAACTGCTGCTTAGCAGCCGCGTTGGTTGACCAAAGGCGGTCACGTGACTTCTCTAGTGGCTTAAGTGCTGAGCGCAGCTTCTTAGCCCAGTCGCCGCGTAGTTTAGCGGGGAAGCTTCGTAGCTCTCTGTCGACCTTGCCACCAAGTTCAATTTTATCTAACAAGGCATTGATCGGCATATCGTCCGGGTCTAATCCCTGAAGCTGTTGAATGAACTGATCCACAACCGTCAGGTCGCCTCTACGCTGCTCATCCATTTTGGCGAAATACGCCGCACAGGGCTCCCACGCTTTGCGGCAGGCACTGCTGAAACGGCCGCGCAACGCATTTGGGCCCTGATCGTGTTCCATTTCATCGAGCTTTTTCCATTCGGCCTGAATGCCCTTCACCAACTTAGCCAGCTCGTCTGGAGCAAGAGTTGCGCCAACCAACTTTTCAGCTTTCTCAACCAGTTCCTTTCTTACTCGAGTAGTACTCCAGTGCTGGGCTTCGGTCAGCTTATGATAGTCGGGATCAAGCAGGCCAAGCTCGTCGCTAATCGCGCTGATGTCTTTTCCAGGGGAAAAACCACGGGCCGTTTTTAGCGCCGCAACTAGGCCGCGGTGAGCGTCTCGCGCTGGGCCGGCGGCATTGTTTGTTATGTGTTCTTGCAGCGCGCCAACCTGTTCTTTTGCGTTAGCCACTGCGGTCGTGCGTTCCTTGTTCAGAGAATCTAAGCGATCCTTTACAATGCTACTAAGCACTCTTGCTGACTCATTTGCCTCGTCATTATTAATAGCTGCCACTGCGTCTGCGAGTATTTTATTTGCTGAAGTAAGCTGTTTGAACGAAGACTTTGACTGAGGGTTGTTGAGCAGCTGCTCGCAGCGTTGCATAGCGCTGGCTAAAGCAGTGGCTTGCTCGATACTTGCCTCGTTTGCGATCGGAGACTCGACTGCCTCCTCACCGCTGACTTCTTGCCCAACTGAAGCGGGTTCCAGATGCTCGACAACCGGCGCTGGCTCAATCTTCTCTGCCGGTGGAGCGGGTGGGTTCATAATGCGCTCTGCAATACGCATTCCGCGAGCAAAACGCTGAGTGCTATCGGTGCAGGCACTACTTGGTGAAATTCTGATCAAAGCGTCCCATTGACGTTGCAGCGCCGCGATTTTTTCAGGCGTAGGAATGTCGTTATTAAGCAATTCAATTTTTTCGCAGAGCCGCAACTGATGGCGTTGCATCGTCGCGGCGTCGCCTGCCGCCAGCTGAATTTGGTCGAGCTTAGTTTGGGCTAATCGGCTAGCAACCTTATCGATTTTTTTCAGCGGATCAATGATCTGCTTAAGGGTCGATCCTTGGTCGATTTTCTCAACTGCATACAGCCGCAGTTCGGCCGAATCACTTTGTGTCGCCACTTTCTGCAGAAGGCCGGCACCATTGCTGAGTGCCAGTGCTGCGTTAAAGGCATGGCGTTTCAGGTTGTCGTCATTTGCGTTAAAAATGACGGTGTCCAGCAGCGCGGCATTTTTGCTACGCCTAACGCTGCGCTGTCGATGCTCTACAGCGATCTCTACATCGGCAGTGCCACAGAGCAGCTGGCGGAGCCGAGTTTCAGCAATTCGACAGATTCCAGCGTCGGCATCAGCGCAGAGGGCATCAAGCAGATCTAGATCGGTCAATCGCTTGATTGCCGCTTGGCGAACTGTTGCATCCGAGTCATTGCTGGCCACATCGGCTAATACGCCGTCTCGTTCTTCACGGCTAAGCTCATTGAGGGCTTCGATGCGGATTTCGGGTTTCTTGTTTTTCCAGCGGGGCGATGTGAACAGATTCATGTATATGTCGTTAAGAAATAGCTATTGAGATGGTAGTTTAACGCGGCTTTCCTGCACGCAAGCGTATTAGTGCCGGCCCTAGATAAAAGATAAGCAGGCTAACCATCACACCGAGAAAAATATCGATGATTTGCTTAACCACTGGCAGGCGGAGTGTCGGTGCCAAAAGCTCGTCGTGAAGCGTAACCAAGCGGGTGTGCCGGGTGTTGAACAGGAAAAACCCCAGCCACAAAAGCGGCTGCCAAGCGTTGCGGCGGGCATAGCTTCCATAGGCCGAGATTAGTCGCAGGCGCTCTTGCAGCGGCTTTTGTTGGTGGATTTTTCTAAACAAATTGGCGAACGGGAGTAAGGAAAGTTGCTGGGCATTAGACTGTTCGCGGTAGGCACCACGAGCATTATCAATGAAGTCATATAAGCCGCAGCTCCATGCGGTCATCAGCAGTGTCATCAGCAGATATCGCGAGTTAAAACCTTCCTTTTCAAAGCGCCGTGCGGAGGTATGAAGGCAGCCCCGCAGGAGGGTCAGTTTGCCTTGTTTGCGCAAACGTTCATTGACAGTTTGGTCTTCTAAAAAGTGCCAGCGTGTTGAGAATCGCCCAGAAGCTAGAAATAGGTCGCTGTGAATCAGTAAGCCTTGGTCGCCATTGGTCGTGTTTTCTCTAGAGAGCTTGGATTTGGCCTCTAACACTGAGTATCTCAATGCATGCTCTTCAGTCCTATCGAAAAAGCTCAGCGAAAAATGCCCAGCTATATCAGGGTGCGACTGTCGTAGTGCATTCGTGAGAAGTTTGGAGTCTTTTATTAGGCTGTCGGCGTGGATAAATAGCAGCCATTCCGACTTGGCTTGAGTAGCTCCCACATTCATTTGAAGCCCGCGCCCAGCGGCAGCGTGAACTAATTCAATCTGTGGGTGCTGCTCAGCAAACGCTAGTGTCCCGTCGGTTGAGCCGCCATCGGCGACGATGATCTGCGAACGAATATCGAGCTGTCCTGTCAGAGAAGCTATAAGATTGGGCAGCGCGTCAGCTTCATTTAGTGTGGGTATAATGATGCTAAGCTGAGGTGTTAGAGTGCTCGTCATTTCAAGATTGTGCCATTTCGGCAGGAAATAAGGTTTGTTTACATGGAATTTGTAATTGCCATTGCGCTAGGCGCAGTTGTTGGGCTGGTTGTGGGTTGGTTGTTATTTAGAACTGACAAAAAAGGCAAAGAAACCAATGCCGCGCTTGAGTTGGAGATAAAGGAGTACCGCGCGAAAGTTGATTCCCACTTTGCTGAGACCGGCCGCTTGACTTACGAAATAGCTGAAAGTTATCGCAAGATGTATAAGCACTTGGCTTCTGGTGCTGTTGAGCTGTGCGATGGCCAAGAATCTCAGGGGTTGCTGGCCTTTAGCGGCGACAACCCTAGGCAAGTCCAATCCGCGGCGGCGCCCACGGGCTATGGAAAAGACGACGAGTATCACCAGCCAGAACTAGCTCCGGTGTCGATCAAACCAGAAATGGATGCCCCGCCGCCCGATGTTCCCGGTGAGCGTGATGATTTTGATGGTCCTCACGAAAGCCTGCGCACGGTAGATCTAGATCAAGTAGCGACGGCCGATCAGGAAAACGCTAAGCGCTCTGTTGTTTAGCTAAGTAGCGCTAGTTGCTCAGGTTAGTTATCTAGCGTTGGCAGCTGGCGCAATAAAAGCTCGCCCGTTGGCCCAGTGCCTGCTGCTTAATTGGGCGTTCGCATACCTTACACGGCTCCCCTTCGCGGCCATAAACATTAAGCTCTTGGGCGAAATATCCAGGCTTCCCGTCAGCATTGCTAAAGTCTTTTAGGGTGGTTCCGCCCGCTTCAATTGCTGCTTCAAGCACTTCTTTTATGACCTGCGCTAGCTTGTTGTAACGCGCTCGGCCGATCTTTCCTGCCGCTTTTCTGGGGTCTATTCCGGCCCTAAACAGTGCTTCGCTAGCGTAGATGTTGCCAACACCAACCACCACGTTGTTACTCATGATGTAGGGCTTTACCGCTATTTTGCGGTTTTTTGCCAGATTATAAAGCCTTTTACCGTCAAAATCTGCCGTTAAGGGTTCTGGCCCTAGCTTGGTAGTGAGCGGGTGGGGTTGGGCGCCGTCGTGCCATAGGTATAGTCCGAAACGACGCGGGTCGTTAAAGCGCAGGCATTTCCCATTCTCCAGAACTAGATCTACATGGTCATGCTTTTCGGCTGGGAGTTGATGGTCGACAATTCTGAGCGTGCCGGACATTCCAAGATGGATTAGCAGCTCGCCATCATCTAGCTGAATGAATAGATATTTGGCGCGGCGGCTTATCGACTTAACTTCACGGCCGGCACAGCGTTGATGAATATCGTCTGGTATCTGCTGTCGTAGGCGATTATTGCGAACAATAATCTTGGCAACGGTTTGACGTTCTAGATGGGGCGCTATGCCCCGTTTAGTGGTTTCAACTTCTGGAAGTTCTGGCATAGCGGTCCGCAGGCTTGCCAGCTCAAGTTAGGCTGGCAGGCTGCAAGGTTGGTTGTTTTGCTGTAGCGGGCTAAATGAATGCGCCGCGCAGCTTCTTAATTGCGTTGCCTTCGAGCTGGCGAATTCGTTCCGCAGAAATGCCATATTTGTCGGCAAGTTCGTGCAAAGTGGCCTTTTTTTCGCTTAACCAGCGGCTTTGAACGATGTCGCGTGCGCGCTCATCTAGGCCCGAAAGTGCAGCACTGAGCTTGGTCGAGTTGATGTCTTCAATTTGCTCGGCTTCAACAATTTGTGCCGGCGTAGCTTGTGGCGATTCAAGATAAGCCGCCGGAGCACGCCATGCATTCTCGTCGTCGTCTGGCTCGCCATCAATCGCGATATCGTGGCCGTATAAGCGAGATTCCATCTCGCGAACGTCGGTTTGAGTTACACCTAAGTCTTCCGCTATTAGGGCAGACTCTTCGTGGCTCAGCCAGCCAAGATTTTTCTTGTGCTTACGTAGGTTAAAGAACAGCTTACGCTGCGCTTTAGTAGTCGCCACTTTAACTAGGCGCCAGTTGCGAATCACATATTCGTGAATCTCTGCACGAATCCAGTGAACTGCAAAGGCCACTAAGCGCACGCCTTTTTCTGGGTCAAAGCGTTTTACTGCTTTCATCAGGCCAATGTTGCCTTCCTGAATTAGGTCGGCAAGCTGAAGTCCGTAGCCGCGATAGCCGCGCGCGATATGCACAACAAAACGTAAGTTGCTAAGAACCAACTGCTGTGCAGAATTTAGATTTTCTTCATATACAAACTGTTCAGCCAGCGCTTTTTCTTCAGCCTCGGACAGCACTGCAATGCGGCCAACCGCATTCATGTAGCCATCCAAACTGCCAGCGGTAAGTGGCTGGGCAAGCGGGTGAAAGTTTGATTGAATTAGTGCATTTGTAGTCACGTTTATTCTCCGTGGCGGCGGCTGCCACCAGTTAAATTGCCGAGCTATATTAGCATTCACGCTATGAGAGTGCTAATCGTTGGAATAGTTCCTATCGCTTTGAGTAGCAATGTCTTTGGGCCTTGGTGCGGCCGCTTTGTGGCGGAATCAGACTCTTGTATATTGCGGTGCGGCGCGACTTCCCACGCAGCTTGGAAGTAAACTGTTGATATCTAATAAATCTAAGGAGGTCGCAAAAGTGGCTCCGTCATATCAAGTAATATATGCCGTGGTGCAACGCATTCCGTTTGGCAGGGTGGCAACTTACGGCCAGGTGGCTGATTTGGCCGGCTTGCCACGAGCCGCAAGGCAAGTTGGATATGCGCTAAATGCGCTTCGCGGCAAGGACGAGAGTGCCGGTTTGCCTTGGCATCGAGTAGTAAATTCTCAGGGTAAAGTGAGCGTTAGGGCGGAGGCTGGAACTGAAGAGTATCAACAGGACTTGCTGATGGCAGAAGGTGTGGAATTTGACCATATTGGTCGGCTTTCGTTGTCTGAGTATCGTTGGAGTGGAGAAACAGCAGATGGATAAAGATGTGGCCAAGCCGAGGCCAGCGGCTACTTGCATTGTTGTTGTGGCTGGCGGCGATGGATTGGAAATACTACTAACTCAACGAAGCCAAAACTTAACTTCATTTGCCGGTATGTGGGTTTTTCCAGGTGGGGTATTTGAAGATACGGATTACGGACGAGCCATAAGCGACGATTTAGAGCATGTTGGCAAACAGGCAGCCGCGCGCGAGGTCGAAGAAGAGACTGCAGTTCAGTTGGATGCGGGGACGCTCGAATTATTCTCGCATTGGACAACACCAAGCCAACTTAAGAAGCGGTGGTCCACTTGGTTCTATCTCGCTTTGCTTGATACGCGACCGACCGTCGTGATTGACCCAAGCGAAGTAGCGGCTTCATGCTGGCTAACTGTTAACGACGCACTGCAGCTGCAAGCCAATGGCGAACTTCCGATGTCGCCGCCCACCTTGATAACCCTCAACCAGCTCGCTGATTTCGCCAGTCTAGATGCGATACGTGTATTTCTTGAGTCTCATCAAGTCGATTTTGTCCAGCCGAGGGCTATTCCAAGCGACGAAGGGAATTGGATCGTGCAGCCTAGTGATGTAGCGTTTCTCAACGGAGACCTTTCTGCCGACGGTCCGCGTGACCGACTACTTATCTCGAAAGGGGGTCTAAGCTACCTAAAAACATAGTTGGCGAATTCAAAGGACGACCAGCAGCGCTTGTTCTGGGAGGCCCAGTACTAATCGAGGGTTGGAAGTTGGCCCGAGTCAATCAATTGAAGCTTGGCGTCGCGGCTCAGTTTTTTAACTGCTGCTTCCATTCGTAAGGCGGTAGACCTCTCGCCTATTTCCGCAGAGAAGCGTAAATTTAATGGCCCCTTTCCTCGCAGAAACCGGGCGGCCTTTTTCCCGCTTTGGCTGTGCTCGTTTAAGCGGCGGTCAACGTCTGTTGTGACGCCAGTGTAGAGCGTGCCCGACGAGGTTTGAATTAGGTACAAAAACCAAGGCGGCAAGTTTTTGGCGGAACTAGTCAATTGCGACTACTCGCTTCGTTGACCATAGCTTACGGCTACGTTGGTTCAATATCCCGTAGCTCACGAGTAACTGCCAACCAAGATCCAAGCCAGCCAAACAAAGTACCTGCAAGGATGATGTAAGCAGAAGAGCCGAATCCGTGGCCCAGCCAAATAGCGTCGCCGCCAAAATCGCCAACCAACCGGTTAAGTGGACCTTCTAAAAGTAGGACAGTTATGGTGACCAAGACAATACTCAGCAACCCGCCAAGTAAGCCGTACCAAGCGCCACTGTATAAGAATGGACGTCGGACAAAGGCATCGGTGCCGCCCACCAGTTTCATCACAACAATCTCTTGTCGTCTGTTTTCGATGTCGAGGCGAATGGTGTTGCCAACCACAATAATCACCGCGAAGGCCAGCAGACCCAGAATGACATCTAGGGTTCTATCGGCCATATTGAGGATTGATTGAAGTCGCTCAAGCCACTCCCGATCCAGCTTCACTTGATCTACCTGCGGATAGCCTTCAATAGCTCGAATCGTACGTTCGGCACTTTGTGGGTCTAGGCTCGCAGGTGTTACTAAAAGAACCGCCGGCAGCGGATTGCTATCCAGAAGGTCTAATGCGCCGCCAAACGCAGAGTTCTCGCGGAATTCAGCCGCGGCTTGAGTTTTGGTGACCAGCGTTACGCTCCTTATATCATCCCGTACCCGAATGTCGGCGGCAATTTGGCTGGCGCGTAAATCGTCTACATTGGTGTTGAGATAAACCGCGAATTCACTGGAGTCTTTCCAGCGATCTGCCATTACTTGAGCTTTGTCTACCAACAAGAACAAGAAGCTAGGTAGCGCCAAAGCAATGCCGATTACCGCCGCAGTTAACAGTGTTGATGCAGGAGCTGAGTATTGACGGCCAAGGCTGGAGAACAGGGCACGCAGATGGCTATGGGCCCAGCTATGGATTGTTGATTTAGGCAGTCCAGAACTGTTTTTGGGTTTACTAGCACCAGCTTTCCTGACCTTGGGCGCTTTGACAGCAGGCCTCTTTGTTTTCGACGTAACACTGCGAGCGCCGCTGCGTTTCTTTTCGTTAGTTGCCATTAGAAGAGGCTATCCGTGCCGGGCTGCAGGCTAGGCATGTCTTGCAACAACTGGCCTTTTTCTAAGGTAATGACTCGCTTGCCCATATTCGCCACCAAGCTCATGTCGTGGGTGGCGATAAGTACCGTTGCACCGGAGCGGTTGTATTTAACAAACAGGTCCATGATGTCTCGTGACAGCTTGGGGTCGAGGTTGCCAGTCGGCTCATCTGCCAGCAGTATTCTAGGGCGATTTACTAAGGCGCGAGCAATACCTACACGTTGTTGCTGGCCACCAGAAAGCATATCGGGATGGGCTTTTAGTTTGTCCGACAAGCCGACAGTCGCCAGCGCCGAGTGTACTAAAGTCTCAATTTTGTTGGGGTCCACGCCAGAAATAATCAGTGGAAGGGCCACGTTTTCAAACACAGTGCGGTCTGTCAGTAATTGGTGATCTTGGAATATCAAACCAATTCGGCGCCGCAAAAATGGAATGTGGCGGCGGCCCATGCCACTTAAATCTTGTCCGCCAACATGCACGCGGCCATGGTCTGCGCGCTCAATCAGCGCAATCAACTTTAACAACGTGCTCTTGCCCGCGCCAGAATGGCCGGTCAAAAAAGCCATCTCGCCAGAAGCAAGCTTAAAGCTCAGCTTGTTTAGGGCTTGGCTGGTACCTGGGTAGGTTTTGGTTACGTTGTCGAATTCAATCAAGAGCTTGCCTCAGTTGAGATGATGTAGCTGACATGATAAATCAAATCAAGTCGCCTCGGTTTGCTGACGGCCTCTCACGAAAAAAGTTATCTGAAGGGATGAAGCTAAACTGCCAATTTAGTATTGAGCGCCTACACAGAAATACTGTCGTACCAAATATAATAAAAACTTGGGTGAGCCTCACGGGTGCCATTACTAGAGCGTCGCCGAGTGCGGCTCTGCTGAGATTGGCGTAGCTGATTTCGTTGACCCAGAAGGCCAGCCGCTAAGCTATAGCTGGCAGGCGTCTATTGGTGGTTTCTCAACTGATACGGGCGCTAGTTCGGCTGATGAAAACGGGCTCCAGCGGATTGATGATGCCGGAACAACTGTAAGCTTCCATACGGATGGCCTTGCAACAACTGGCCGTATAGCGGTGGTGCG
>JBLHFB010000053.1:0-9665 GCA_047614865.1 Gammaproteobacteria bacterium
GTGGGAAATGGAAGACCTTTCATTTCGCTATCTGCACCCCAAAACCTATAAAGAAATCGCTGGCTCACTGGCGGAGCGTCGTGTTGACCGCGAGCGTTATATGGAGGAAACAGTTGCCAAGCTAGGAGCAGCGCTTGCTAGCGGAAAAATATCAGCTGAAGTAAAGGGCCGTCCAAAACACATCTACAGCATTTGGAAGAAGATGATCGCTAAGCAGCTGCGTTTTGACGAGCTCTACGATGTCCGCGCGGTGCGTGTCATCGTTGACGATATACCGACCTGCTATTCAACATTAGGCGTTGTTCACAGCTTGTGGACTCCTATTCCCAGCGAATTCGACGACTACATCGGCTCGCCGAAAGGCAATAACTACCGCTCCCTACATACCGCCGTTCGGGGTCCGCGCGGTTTAAACGTGGAAGTGCAAATTCGAACCCAAGAAATGCACGATCACGCTGAATTGGGTGTTGCAGCGCACTGGCGTTACAAAGAAAACACCGCTGAAGATTCATCGTTTGATCAGAAAATAAGCTGGTTGAGAAACGTAATTGACGAAGCCAATCGCGCAGAAGATCGAGATTTACTGCAAACCGTTTCGCAAGAAGTTTTTAACGAACGGGTCTACATCATCACACCACGCGGACAGGTTATTGACATGCCGGCGGGCTCAACCGCGATCGACTTTGCCTATCGAATCCACACCGATATTGGCCACCGTTGCCGCGGTGCAAAAGTTAACGGTCACATCGTTCCGCTCACCTACCAGTTGCAGAATGGCGACACCGTGGTCGTGCTTACCGCCAGCCGAACCAGCAGCAACGGGCCGAGCCGAGACTGGCTAAACTCCGAGCTGGGATACACCGTGACCGCAAAAGCACGGGGTAGAATTCGCCAGTGGTTCAAAAGTCAGAATCAGGAGGTTAATACGGCCGCCGGCAAACACCTATTGGAGCGTGAAATTCATCGCCTCGGGTTAGACAAACCTCAAGAAAAATCTGGCAGCGGTATCCGTATCGACAAGCTAGTCAAGCATTACAACCATACGGCGCCAGAAACGCTAATGGCCAGCATCGGTGCGGGCGACATCACCGCCGCACAGCTTTCTTCTACCCTGCAAAAACTCTTTGGCCCAGACCCAGAGGAACGCGAATTCCGACCGTTCCCGGACGCCAAAGACAGCCCTGCAGGTGAGATCATTGTTCAGGGAGTGGGCAGCCTGATGAACACCCTTGCCCGCTGTTGCCGCCCTGTTCCGGGCGACCCGATTTCGGGTTTCGTTACCAAGGGCCGTGGTGTTTCAATTCACCGCGCTGACTGTAGCAACATGCTTAGACTCGCTGTCGCCTGTCCAGAACGTGAAGTGGAAGTCACTTGGGGCTCGTCAAAAAACACCTACCCAGTGGATATTAAAATCGAAGCCTATGATCGCTTTGGCTTACTCCGTGATATTACCTCGGTGTTATTTAACGACTCAGTAAACGTACACGGGATCACAAGCGAAACAGACAAGCGTAAACACCGGGCGATTATTACCGTTACCGTGGAAATAACGGGGCTGGAGGAACTAAGCAAAATTATCAATCGATTGATCCAAATACCGAACATTGATAAGGCTTGGCGAGCCTAGCTAAACAGTCGACAAATTGCGGCGCTGTGCTATCGGTCGTACACTAAACCGATAACTATAGAGAAAGCTCTGCCATGACTGAGACCACTCAAAGCGAGACTCCGGCGAAAGCCCAAATGAAATACCCTGACGCCGAGATGGCAGACAAGGTTATAGAAGGCATGAGGGCAGCCCACTTGCACCATGCCAACCTAACCAACTTAGTCGACCAAAAGGCGAACATTCTGTTGGGTGCTTCTCTCGTATTGGTAAGCGCTATTCAAGCGTGGATTGGCAATGGCAATCCAGTGAATCTAGCGATGATGGTGCTGATGTTTACCGCTGGCCTGACGACTATTTTCGCGTTATTAACCGTGATGCCCCGTGTAGTACCCAGCACCGGCACCGTGCCGATGAAAAATCCGTTTTTCTTTGGTAGTTTCGCTGGGCTTACCGAAGAGGAATACGTCGCCGCGATTGATGAGCAAGTCTCTACCACTGCCGACACCCGCGAGTATCTCTCCAGAAGCATGTACAACATGGGAGTGGTACTGGTTAGCAAGTACAAGAGCTTACGCCGCAGCTACTTGGCGCTGGGAGTAGGCATTATTACTTCAGCAGTACTCTTCGCTGTCGAATTTGCGACGACTACCTTTGGTCGTTAGACCGCATGCCGCTGCTCTCGCGTTGGGTAATGCGTTTTTAATGGCGTTATTGGCCATCCAAGCTAGCCGTTAGCAGAAGCGCTATAAAAGCTTAGCTTCTACCCATAGCACCTTTGTTTCCCAACGCATGTGGTCGCTCCAATGGAGCCTGCCACCGTGGAAATACACTTGGTCGTCGATATCACGGGCTTGTCCCGGTGGAATTTCAACAAACACTTGCTCTTCCACTTGGCCGATAGTTACACATTTTTCGTCGCTGCTGCTTTGTTCTTTGCCTTGTTCGGGGGCGCAATCTCTAGCGAGTATTTCTAAACTAAAACTCAGCACTGCTGCAGTTTCGCTGTTATTGAGGACCCTGCCGGTAATTCGATAGCTGCTGCTTTTAGGGGCGATATCAATATCCTCTAGCACCAACTCTGTTGGGGTAATTCTGTCGCGCGCAGCTTGTTTATTGCCGTCCAACACAAAGTAGGTTGCCACCACCGCCACCACTAACGCCAAAAACATTACGCCAGCGTACTTTTGGATATCAATCGAAGAGGCGGCTAAGGCCACCAAGGCAACGGCGAGCAGATAAATCATTTATATCTCATCAATTAGTAGTGTTTGTAAGTGCTTGCTAGATTAACACGGTAGATTTTCTGTTTAAGCAACAAAAAAGCCCGCCATTGGCGAGCTCCTTTATTAGCAAATGAAAGCTGGCAACCGGCTTGGTTGCTTACTCGGGAAGCCAGCCGTATTGCTCTACCGCTTCAAAAATATCGGCTTCTGATGCAATACCAATTACGTCGTTGCCCTGCTTAACCAAAACACGGCTGATCGCCTTACTATTCATTAGTTCTGCGGTGTCGTGCAGTTGCGTGTCGGCAGTTACTGAAACGACTGGCTTGGTACAAATGTCGCCAACAGTGACTACTGCTGTGGATTTGTTGTCGCCAATAATACGGCTGAGAATATCGCCGCGGGTCATGATGCCCCACTCGCCATCTTCGCCTGGCTCAACCAACAGTGATGAAATTTTATGTTCACGCATCTTATGCATCGCGTCGTCGACCACAGTATCTGCTGGCAGGCTGATGATGTTACGTGTCATCACGTCACCAGCGGTTTGTGGAATACGACCAGAATCGACCATTTCCTGCATTGGCTCTAGGAGGCGACGGATTTCACGCTGCTTACGCTCGTTCTCAAGTTGCTTAGCACGTTGCTCGCGTAGCGCTTCTAGGTCAATTCCACCTTGGATTCGTTCAATGATTGCATCGGCAAAACCACTGGTTGAAACTTCAGTGGCGCCTTCCATTTGGCGAGCGAAATCGTAGGTCACAATTTTGTCGTTCAAGGTTTCAACGTAAGCCGCACGAACTAATTCAGCCGCCTCGTTCCAGCCCATGTATTGCAGCATCATTACCCCAGAAAACAGCAGTGAACCCGGGTTAACCTTGTTTTGGCCAGCGTACTTAGGCGCGGTGCCGTGAGTCGCTTCAAACACTGCCACGTGGTCTGCCATGTTGGCACCCGGTGCAATACCAACGCCGCCCACTTCAGCCGCAATCGCGTCTGAAAGGTAGTCGCCATTCAAGTTCATCGTCGCCAGCACGTCAAACTCTGCGGGGCGAAGTAGCATTAGCTGGAAGATGATGTCGGCAATTCGATCTTTAATGACGATCTTGCCTTCAGGCTGCTTTCCGCCGTGTTCGTTGTAAAGCTCGTCTTCGGTAATCGTGAAGTCAGCAAACTCGTCGCGGGCTACTTCGTAACCCCAACCACGGAATCCACCTTCGGTGAACTTCATGATGTTGCCCTTGTGCACCAAAGTAACGCTTTCACGACCGTGATCAATCGCGTACTGGATTGCTTTACGCACCAAACGCTTGGTGGCAAACGCAGAAATTGGCTTAATACCTAGCGCTGAACCTTCATGGAACGAGGCTCCCATTTCTTCACGTAGGAATTTGTCCAGTTTGTCGCATTCTGGGCTGCCTGCTTGAAATTCGATTCCTGAGTAAACGTCTTCTGAGTTCTCGCGGAAGATAACCACGTCTACTTCTTCTGGCTTACGGACAGGAGAAGGGACACCGGGGAAATGCTCTACTGGGCGAACGCAAGAATACAGATCAAGATCTTGGCGAAGTGCAACGTTTAGTGAGCGAAAACCACCGCCAACGGGTGTTGTTAGCGGGCCTTTGATGCTAACGATTAGCTCTTCAAGGGCATTCAGTGTTTCTTTCGGGAAGTAATCACCGTCGTAGATGCCAGCGGCTTTCTCACCTAGGTAAGTTTCTACCCACGTAATCTTACGCTCGCCGTTATAAGCTTTTTCAACGGCTGCTTCCCAAATGCGTAGGCAGGCATTGGTTATATCTGGGCCAATTCCGTCGCCTTCTACATAACCGACGTAGGGATTATTGGGAACATTAATCTTGTCATCAACAACCGTGATGCGTTCGCCACCGGCAGGAAAGGTAACGTGTTGGTATGTCATATATAGCTCCGTGTTGTTGTGTCATTGGGGCGCGCTACTCATAGCGACCCGATAATGTCTTTTTTAGGGTAGCGCGAACAATACGCCGAACAGGGTTGCATTACTAGGGGCTAAATGGCTGAAAAGCGGCTATATGTCACTGTCCGCCGCGTTCTCGAACCTCCTTTAATCGGCGCCGATCACGCTTATCGGGACGGTTTTTCGGTGATGGGGCCATGATGTGTAATCGTCGCTCGTCGGAAAGCAGTTTTCGTGCTAGCTCACTGGCTTCTAGCTCGGCATACAAGGTTTGGGCCTGCTCGGCAGTGCGTCGTTTGTCAGTTAGCGACACCACAACCACCTCCCATGTGTAGATACCTTTGGTGATTTTAAGCTTATCGCCCGCCTTTATTGCGCGCGCTGGCTTGCTGCGTTCCCCATTTACGTGAACTTTGCCGCCGTTGATTTCGTCAGTCGCCATACCGCGATTTTTAAAGAAGCGAGCGGCCCATAGCCACTTATCAAGACGTAACTTTTCCAAGCCAGCGCTGTCTACTTTGGGATTAGATTTGTGTCGCTGCGTCATCCGTCACTATCATTGAATACATTAATCACTAAGTCACCCATAGATCATCGCATGAAAATTCGCTTCTATCTGCCTCGAAACTTCTTGCTAGCCTTATTTATGACAACCACGGTCACAGGCTGCATAACCAACCCAGTAACCGGCAATCGTGAAATACGCTTGGTTTCAGAAGGGCAAGAACTTGCGATGGGCCAGCAATCTTACGCCCCGCTAACGCAGATGGAAGGCGGCAAATACACCGTTGATCCAGCGCTGGGAGCCTACGTTTCGAGTGTTGGCCGAAAAATGGCATCGGTTAGTGACCGCAACTTGCCTTATGAATTCGTAGTGGTTAACAACCCGATTCCCAATGCTTGGGCACTGCCCGGCGGGAAAATCGGAATTAACACCGGATTGCTCTGGGAACTGGGATCAGAAGCGGAGTTAGCCGCGGTATTAGGTCACGAAGTTATTCACGCTGCAGCCGGACATTCAGCGCGCTCACAAACACGCGGAATGGGCATACAGCTAGCGGTGATGAGCGTCGCCGTCGGATTGGGAGACAAAGAATACGCCAACATCGCGTTGGGGGCAGCCCAGCTTGGCTCTTCACTTATATCGTCTAAATACGGTCGTGATGCCGAGTTGGAATCAGACGAATTCGGCATGAATTACATGAAGCGCGCTGGCTACAATCCACAAGCTGCAGTCGCCTTACAAAAAACTTTTGTGCGCCTTTCCGAAGGACGCCAACAACAGGGTTTTGAGCGATTCTTCTCGACTCACCCACCCTCACAAGATCGTGTTGAAGCAAATCAGCGCTCGGTTTCTAGGCTTGGCGCAGACGGCGAGATGCACACCAAACGCTACCAACAAGCCATCGCTAAGCTAAAGCGCTCTCGTCCTGCCTACGAGTCTCTTAACAAGGGTAAAGAAGCACTGGCGAAGAAGGATTACGGTGTAGCGCTGGCCTATGCCGACCAAGCGATAAGAATCGATTCGCGTGAAGCTCATTTCTATATTCTTCGTGGCGACGTGTTTATGGCACAAAAGAGCTATAGAAAAGCTTTGGGAAGCTACCAAAGAGCTCTGAAAAACAATCAAGACTACGTCGGTGGCTGGATCGGTCGTGGCGTGGCGCAATACAAGTTGGGCAAACGCTCAGCCGCCAAAGCGGACTTAGAAAAGAGCCTAGAAATGCTCCCAACCGTTGCCGCTCACTTCGCATTGGGCAACATCGCCCGCGACAGTGGCGATAGCGAAACCGCGCTAGGACATTATCAAGCTGTAGCCGGTAGCAACGCACCGCAGGCATCAGAAGCGATGACCCAAGTTGTGCAAATTGAACTACATTCGGCGCCCGGTAAATACATTGCCAGCGGCCAAAACATTGACCAAAACGGCCGCCTGTCGGTAGAGGTACAGAATCGCGCCGATGTAGCTGTCAGCAATGTTATTGTCACGGTTCGAGAAGGTGATCGCAGCTGGAAAGTACGAATTAGCGGCACGCTCAATGCTGGCGAATCACACCTACAAGGCACTCAGTTGGGTCCTTATACCGCGGAACAAGCTGCACGTATTAGCACGGCAGTGACAGAAGCTAGGCTAGCCCAGTAGCTCGCTTTTATTACTGCTCAGCCTGTCATTCACAGTCCAGGCTGAGCAGTTTATTAGTGCTATTGAACAAAGTCAGTTGGTTGAGCTATACACCTCACAAGGCTGTAGCTCCGGGCCTCCCGCCGACCGTTTTCTCGCCGAACAACTTGAGCCTAGGTTGCTCTGGAAGAGGCATATTCCCGTGGCTTTTCAGGTGGCTTATTGGGATGACCTCGGCTGGCTCGACAGATACGCCAAAAACAGCCACACCCGCCGCCAAAGAAAATACAAAACACGGGGACTAACGGACACGATTTAGACACCGCAGTTTGTGATCGAAGGCGAAAAAATAGAAAGCCTACTTCTCGCGTAAGAAACTCCCGAAACCCCCTGCACGGAAGGTTGGCGTGCTCAGCTTGAGCATCGACAGTCGCAAATACTAAGCCGAGTTCACTCCTCATAACGACAGCAATGAAATCTACGTTTTAAACAGGAGGTCTGCTAGCAATGGGAGTAGAACAAGCGATCGCTAGCGGCAAGAATGGTGGGTAATCGCTTACCCACCATTCTTGGTGCCTGAGCATCAGATCAAAGCCAATTAAGGGCGTTTTGGGAACTGGGAGCTGGCAAGCAGCCAGGCGGCTGATGCGTTTACTGCGTGGAATCGCCTGCCTGATACGCACAGACCGCTTCAGGTTGTCGGTGGGTATAGCGAAGGCCATATAGCCGATGCGTACGAATCTCTATACGCCTCTCTACACTAGGAAAGTTTATACTCTGACCGTACTTGCCTTGTAAAAGGCTGACTCCGACAGGCTTACAATTCTCCGAAAACCTCGCTATTGGGGCCGGTTGGCACTCAAATTTTAGATGTTAAAATTCGGCCCCTATGTTCTAAAATATCAATAAATCACGTAGAGTTGTTATGGCTATTAATTGGTTCCCTGGGCATATGCATAAAGCCCAAAAAGAAATAAAAGAAATACTTCCTCAAATAGATCTGGTGATAGAAGTTTGTGATGCTAGATTGCCATTTAGCAGCGAGAACCCAATGATCACAGAAATCAGAGGTGATATTCCACTTATTAAGATACTTAATAAGTCTGACCTTGCTGATCCCGCTAAAACAAAAGTTTGGCTAGAACATTTAGAGTCACAAAAAAATATCAAAGCCATTGCTTTAACCACTGACAACCCTGCCGTCGCCAAAACCATCCCGAGTCTTATTCGTAAAATAGTACCGATTAACAATAAAATCGGCAAACAGATTAACGTTGTCATTATGGGAATCCCTAACGTGGGTAAATCTACGTTACTCAACACCCTTGTCGGCAAGGCAAAAGCCAAAGTCGGTAATGAACCCGCCGTCACTAAAGGTCAGCAGCGAATTCGTTTGGACGAAGGTCTTTATTTGTATGATACTCCCGGCATGTTATGGCCGAAAATAGTTAACGAAAACAGTGGTTACCGTTTAGCTATTACTAGCGCCGTTAAAGATACAGCCTTCGACCATGAAGATATTTCTACTTTTGCCGGTGAATATTTACTAGCGCATTATCCACAACGATTAAAAGAACGTTACCAACTTGACGAAACACCTAAAACTGCAGTTGAGTTACTCGAAGAAATAGGTCGTCGACGTGGTTGTGTTAGATCGGGCGGTCGGATTGATTTCCATAAATCAGCAGTCATCTTAATCAATGAAATACGTGATAATACCCTTGGCGGAATTACGTTTGAAACACCAGATATGATAGAGGTTGAAACACTTCATTTTATCGATCTTGAGGCTAAAACAATCGCTGCCAGAGAAGCAAAGAAAACCGCCCGCGGTCGCGGTCGTAAAAACAAACGTTAAGAGGGAATAAGTTTCTGATTAATCTCAACCTCATGCGCTATTACAACGTGATGCAATTGAATTATTTTATTTACCACCGAAGGGTGTGTAATTTAAACTGTATAACTGCAGTAGAGCTAAACGTTGTCTTTTAGCCGATCTTCAAACTGGATCATGAAGTGATTCATGGCCGTCTTCCATTTTCGTTTCGGCATTGTCGATTTCTTGGACGCGCCCTCAATAGCCAAGTAAATAACCTTTTTCGCCGCATCACCCTCTGGGAACAGCTTACGCTTCCTGATGGCCTTACGGATCACGCTGTTGAGCGATTCGATAGCGCTGTTGGTATCAATGGCTTTGCGGATATCGTCTGGATAATCGAACAGCGTATTGAGGTTATCCTAGGGCGCGCGCGATGAGCGCGCTGATCTGAGGGCATTTAGCGCCCCAAGTGGCCTCAAACTGGCTCAGCGCCATCAGCCCCTCTTCCTCACTAGCAGAGCGGTAGATTTGCTTTAGGCCGGCCGTGACCGGCTTGTACCTCTTCCATGGCAGGTACTTCACCGTGCTCCTTACCCTGTGGACAATGCAGAGCTAAATACGGGCTTCAGGGTAGACGGCATTGATCCCACCCGGAAAGCCTTCAGTTCGTCTACGTAGGCATTCAGGGCGCCTTCGACGGTGACTTTAGTGAGCATCTGTCGACAGGTGTTGAGGTCCTTTTCGGTTTTAAGGCCTTTGCTTCTTGATCGATGGTGCTTATCCTTGCTTATGTAGTGGGGATAATAAGCAGTTACACAGTTAGAATCACACCCTCTTGTGGAATGCCTGTATCATCAAAGATACAAATCAAATTTGTTTAATCATTGTCGTAACGGCCCTACAATTTCTTTAACAGGTCTTTTCCTGTGTATTGTTTTTGGACGTTTTTTATT